>JAIRPZ010000266.1 GCA_031256755.1 Planctomycetaceae bacterium | reverse complement strand
GCTCACGAAGGAGATGCAAAGGCGTTATTGGTATTTATTGGAGACTGGTCAAACCGATGCAGAGGAATTTGAAGTTCTTCATGAATTTTTCAGCGATCCTGTTGATGAGGATACTAACGATGAAGGGAGTCAATTATGAGTATGCGATCTAATGGACAACCGTTGTGCGGGACAAAGCCCTCGCATGCGGGTGCGGCGGTAGCCGCACCGGCGGCGGGTGATTGTCCGTCATCGTTTGACGAAGACCTTACGCCCGATACACTAGTAGGGCGGTCTACAAGTAGTTTTCCCCCTATACCCGATGTGCAAAATCCTTTATGTAGTAAGGATTTTCATTTCGGAGGTTATGACGGCGGGACCGCAGTCGGCTTTCAATGCAAAATCTCTGATGACAATTTGGCAAAACTGAATTCGGAATTGGGGCAATTGAAAGAGCAAGCGGGAGACGTTGCCGATTTTCAAGACGGTATCGAGGGGTTTCTCGGCGGTCACCGTGTCGTTGTTTTTTCGACTGGTGCAAAAGAAGGGTTGTATTACAAGTTCCGTATTCAATGGAAGGGAGCAGTAATTCTTGTTCATCATAATCCGCCTATCGGACGGCAGTCCGTCCGCTCGCGTTATACAGCGGTCTCACTCTTGGCATGGGGCTTGCGTGAAATTCATGCAGATGTTATGGAATTCCTTGCGGCACTTGGCTTTACGGAAATCGAAGATACGGTTTCCCGTGCGGATATGCAGTTGACGTGTGCGATTCCGATGTCGTATTTTTACGAAATGGAAAATGATGGACATATCGTAACGAAATTCCGCAGTACGGGCAACTGGCATTTTACGGGTACGGGCAAGCGGAAAAAGTATACGTCGTTGACGCTGGGAACGAAGGGAAAAGTCGAACTCTGTATTTACGATAAGCGTAAAGAGATGAGCAGGGGCGGCATTGGTCAAAAAGAGGTTCTGCTGCTTGAACGGCTTGGTGCAGATTGGGTGAACTCCGGCTTGCCGATAACCCGTATCGAATTTCGTCTTGGACGTAAGGCGTTGAAGGCATTTGGTATTCGGAGCGTATCGGATTTGTTGAAACGTGAAAAAGCGGTGATTAACAAGTTGACGCATGACTGGTTTCGGATATTGGCGAAACCGAAGGTTCGGGGAACGGAAAACAAAGCGTTGGTTCATCCGTTGTGGGAGCGTATCCGGTCTTTGTTTTTCCGGTACTTTCCGGGCGATGAAGTCAAGGAAGAGGAACTGAAACCGCTTGAATCTGTTGCGGTCGATAGCAAGAAACTGTTATCGCAGGCGTTTGGCTGTCTCAATAAAGCAGTGGCTTTGAAGTACGGTCGGCAAGCGGATAAAGAGCGTGTCGAACAGATCGTTTGTTCGATGTTTTCTCCTTTTGCGGAGGAATCAAAAGATAAAATCAACGCTATTGTTTCCCGCATAGAAACGCTTTCGGGCGTTCCGATACGTGGCAATGATAACATGGATTACGGCATGTCCAATCCGGCTGGCTATGAACATGGCTGGGAGCGGTTTAATAAGCCGCCGGAGTTTCGGTGGCGGAGTTAGCGGTTTTTGGAGAATTGATAATGGGTGTTAGTGAATTGATTGTTTATTGTTTCGTGTCGGGATTTTTTCTGTCATTGACATTATATTTTTTTGGTTCAGTGCCTTTTATAGTGAATATGATGACGAGATTCCGATAAAGCAACGGAGTAACTGAAATTATACGGAGTGCCGTATGATATACCGGGCGGTAGTTGAATCCGCCGGTGGTTTTTACCTTTTGAAAGGAGGTATTTATGTTTGGAAGAGTTGGTGTGCTGCTTCTTGCAGCTTGGTTGTTGGTTTTTGGCGGTGTAGAAGTGTTTGCACAGCAGCCGTCAGAGGTAACGTATACAGGGATTATTTCCTTTGGAAGTATCTTTGATACGATTCGTACGCAGATTGCCCCGATAGTCGCCGGAGCAATTGGTCTTGGTTTAGCGATTTGGGGTGCGCGTTATCTGTTTAAGGTTTTTAAAGGGATGTCGCACTAGTTTTTTGGGGTTCCCCGAACCCCTGTTTTGTAGGAGAATGCAATGAATCAGAATCAGCGTGATGCGGTGCTTTTAAGTGTCCGGGATACAGTTGATCTTGTCAAAAGTGATGTAGAAACCATTAAATTAACGTTACAAAGTATTGATATGGGCGGATCGGGTTCTGATGTAGAAATTGGATTGCTGGCGTTTATTGCGGGAGCGGTCGTTGCCGTTGTTTTTGTTGTGGGATTGAAATTAGGATGAAGAACATTTTTATTGTTGCAGTGATCGTTTTCATGCTTTTCGTGTCTGCGTATGACGTGTGCGCGGCGACGTATGATTTCTCGGATTTTTATGACAAGTTAAAATCGGATGAGTATTATTCGGTGGAAGTCGAAATTGCGCTTTTTTTAGGGACAGAAGGAATTGCACAGCCGTCGGGGCGAGTATCGGCTATTAACTATCCGGTTGTGTATTATAACGCGACTGGCAACCGTACTTTATCCATAACAAATGGGGCGGTTTTACAAACATTACAGTACACAGCCGGGTTTGAAGTTAAAGGTCTTCATCCCTTTATTAATAACGCCGATTTTTCTTCAGGTATTAATCCTGCGTTGAATTTTCCGGCATCGAGTTATTCTCTTGCATTTGGTTTTGACTTTCCTGAATTTGCGTATTTGGCGCATTCAAGCGGTAGAGGTATATCTCTTCCGCAGAATTTATTTGATGACAATAATGTGAACGGTTCATTGGTTATCGGCTTTAACGGTAATGTCTTTAAAGTTGATAAGATTTTTTTGGCGCGTTATAAGGGGTGGTATGATGCTTCTGTGCCGGTAGCAGTTCCTTTAGGCAATTTGACTGTTCCTTATAATGTAATTACCGGAGGTCGTTATCTTTTCTATCGTTTTAATATTAAGATACCGAATGAGAAGGGAATTTTGCGTTTTCTTGATCCTAATGATTCGTGTATATGTGGAGCGTTGTGCCATCATTGCTGTAATTGCGGTTGGTGGAATGATGTGACGGACAATGAGCGGACAGGTCGTTCTCCGCATGAATGTGCGGAAAAGAAACCTTCGGAATGCGATCATGAACCTGATGGTTTGCTTCCGGGCAAAGATTACTGTCCTTATTGCTGCCCTTGTCATGATAATGACGGCGATGACGGCGACGGCGGAGGAGACGATGATGACGATGACGGAGGCACTGACGGCGGCGGTACTGGCGGTACGGGTAAGATTCCGACTTTTCGTACAAAGAGTTGGAATAATTTGAATTTTCCGTTTGAAGTGGAGTTTTATAAATTCCCGGCGTTTGATCTTCCTAATAATTTGACGATGCCTGAATTTGTATTGCCGGATCGGATTACCGGCGGTTTCGGCGAATTGAAGGAGGCGTTTGGTGCAAAACTTGGAATGGGGTTGTTGACTGATATGCTGCAGCCGGCTTTGGGCGAGGCATGGCTATTCTGTATTTATTCACCCCGTATTGATTTGGGCATTTTTGTTGTTGAACCGATGGGCGGCTGCCTTGATTTTAATGAGCTGGCGCAGGAACAGTGGGTATTTTTGTTAAGGCAATTTTTGCTGTTTGTGGTCGTGATATTTTTTGTTAGTGCAATTTTTGTTACGTTGAGGCAGTATTAAATATGAATTTTGTTCAGAAAGTATATGATTTTTTGTCAAATCTCGCCAAGGCGTTCTATGAGGGAATTATCTCATGGCTTGAGTGGATGTTGCAGGGCATTTTTTTATTTGCCTGTTCGATTTATTGGACGATTTTATCTATTGCGAAGTGGTGTTTTCAGGAATTGCAGGCATTCATTAATCTTGTCTGTGATTTTATTTACGGTGAAAACGGAATCATTTGGGTTATTTTTGACTGGGCGATCTGGATGGGTAACTGGTTTGTGGAACGGTTGCCGGATTTATCGGTACTTTTACTGCAGTATCGCGGTACTTTTTCACTGGTGATGAGCAGAATCAGTGCTTTCAATGCTTTTTTGCCTATTGTTGAAACGTGTATACTGATTGGTATTTTTTTATTATTCCTTTCGTTGTTTTTGGTTTGTAAGTTAGTTTTGAAGTTGCTTCCGATGATCGGCTAAGTAGCGATGTTATCAATTATTTGCGGAAAACCGGGTTCAGGGAAGACATATCACATGTCGACGATACTTGTGAATATGTTGACGGACTGGGTGCGTTACGAATTAAAGAACAATCAGGAATTTGATTCGTCAATCTGGACGAACATTGTGTTCAAAGTTGACGGATTGAATGAGACGATCAGCAAGCGTGTCGGAAAAGATGTTGACGTATCGAAATATCTTCATATCTGCGAAGAGGATTTTTTCCGGGATGAGGACTGCGTCTATTGGTGGAAGAAATTTCCGAACCGGAGCGTCATTATCATTGACGAAGTTCACTTTTATCTTGGCAAGAAAGTAGAGCATGGCTCGCTGGATTTAGAGAGCGAGTTGGTTAACTGGCTTTCGACACACCGGCACGGACAGCAGGAAATCTATTTTCTGAGTCAGCATACGGATCAGTTTGCGAATCAGGTATTGGGCATTGCGGACCAACTTCTCGAAATCGTGAATGTAAAGTCGCTGGTACTGCCGTTTCCTATTTCTGTTCCGATGGCGGACTTTGACGAAGTGAAACGGTCTTTCGGGATCAAGACGCAGTATTATCAGGCGAACATCGGCAATTTTCGCGGGAAAGCCGTCAAGTGGAACGGTGCCGTTCAGCGTTATCTGATGACATCGGACATTTTCCGTGTGTATAAAAGTCACGATGCTGGCGTTGAAGAGAGCGACCGTCCGCAGTTGAAGATGTCGCCGCTGGAAGCATTGCTTTGGTTCACTCGGCGGCACGGCTGGCATTTGATTCCGAAGGTGGCGTGCGTACCGCTGCTGCTTTTTGTAGGTGTACCGATGTTGTTTAGTGTGCCGGATGTTTTGGCGAAAGGGATGATGAAAGATGTTGAAGGAAAAGAAAAGCAAACAACTGCTGCTATTAAAAAGCAGAACGGCCAGATTGGGCAGAGTGATAGCAGATCTATTGGTTCAGTCGGAACGTCTGCGGAATCAGAAATACCGGGAAATGGCGAAGAAACTGTTAGAGGAAGCCGTCATTCTGAGGAAGTTGGTGAGGCATGGAAAACGACCGGGATAGTGAAAGCCGTTAATGTAAAGATAGTCATGCTGTTTGAGGGCGGCGTGATGCTGGATGACGGCCGAAAAATTGCAGTTGCAGATGTGTTTGAATATGAGGGCAGGACGGAGACGTTATTGGATGTCAATGTTGGTGCCGGCATAGTTGTTTTTGAGAGCGGGAGGAAGGTGCGGTTTTAGTATGGTGAATAAAATTATTATCATAATAACCCTGATATGTTCCGGTGGCTGTGCTTTGTTGCGTCCGGGAGTGGATTTATTTCGTGTTCGTGCGCCGCAGGCATCGTCAATGCCGGCGGTGCGGTTTGAGCGGACACCGGATAAATCTGTTTTATCAAGTGAAGATAAGGAACAGCGGCTTGTCACCGTGCGGTTCTTGGACTGTAAGTTTGCGGACGGAATGAGACAGTTGTCGGACTTGTCAGGAAAACCGATTAGTTGGGACAGGAATTTAGACGGAGAAGTAATCAGCGGTTCTTTTGTCAATCAGCCGCTTGCTCTTGTTTTGGGAACACTGGCACGGCGTTATAAAGTGAGTGTAACAGAAAGCAGCGGCATGTATTTTATCGGAGAACAGAAAGAAGGTGACTTTGTTTCGGCTGTCGTCCGTGTTCCTCCGGTAGAGCGGGATGAACTTCAGGCATCGTTGAGTAAATTCGTGAAAGAGCCGGGTAAGGCGGTGATTATTGGTTCGTTCATATGGCTGACGGACACGCTGGAAAATGTACGGCGGATAGCCGCAGATATTGATTTGATCCGGGAGAAATCGGAACGTTCGTATCTGGCAGAGGTCTTTTTTATCCGAGTGAATGAAGATGATTTTCTCCGCTTGACGGCAGATTTGCGAATCAATCAGGTTGATATTTTTTCTTCTTCATTCAATATCGGTCAGTTGTTTAGTATGTTTGTGGATGCTTCCGGCAAACTCGGTTCAACGGTCATTGATACCCGTCCTGTTCTGCTTTTATCGGAGGGGCGGAAGGCAACGTTTGAAGTCGGCAGTGAAATTATGAAGGAGCGGAAGGCGGTTTCGGAGAACGGTGTTATATCAACGCTGGGATATGATAATTTTCATGACGGCATTTTGCTTTCAATTTTGTTGCGGCGAATTAGTGCAGAGAAGTACAGTTTGGATATGGAACTGGAAGTATCGAATTTTGATAAGGGGGATAAAGAATCAGCAATTCCGGCAAAGTACAGCAGTGTATTGAAATCGCCGGGCATGCTTGTGAAAGACGGCGGCGTAGTATATGCGGGGTCGTTAAAACGGTCGGACAACAGTAAAGTTTTTGGTATTTTTTCTCTTGATTTAACGCGGCAGTCGGATTTGTTAACAATCTGGGTGCGGTGCCGGGAGATTCAATAGGTATTTTGTGTACGGTAAGTTAACTTTTTTTTGAAAGGAGGAGTAATGGCTATTACTGCGAAGGAGTTGATGACGGCACCTCGTTTTGAGGTTTTTGGTTCGTTTGTGCGGGCGTATCCGCCTAACGGTGATTGGGAGGCATCGTTTGAGTTCAATTGTTTGGGCGGCAGCGGCGGTGTGCGGATAACGGTTGATGACGGCGATGTGATCAATCCTCCGGCGAAAGATTCGTTGTTCCACATTGTCGGCATCATGCGGATGAGTTCGCGTAACGGAGCGGTTTCTTTGTTACCGGAATCGCGGCGGCTTGTTGCCGATTTAAGCACTGTTCCAATTGAAACGCTTGCGGCGGGGCTGGTTGTTAAAGGTGTCGGACGGGTTGTGCGCAAGGTACAGACGACGATGAATCGCCAGACGTTTTTGAGCGCAGAAATATCTTGGTGCGGCGGACAAAGGAATTTCAAACAGTTATCGCCGGAATTGTTTCAAAAGATTTCGAAGGAATCAACGTATGGACGTTTTTCTTTCGGCGTTGTTTCGGGAGCGGAGCGGAATGCAACAGGGCAAACGGTGGTGTATCAGTTTCCGCAACTGATGTCGTGGGAACAGGACACGCTGCAAGGTGTTTCGGCTTCATCGTCTCCATCGGCGGCAAAGCCGCTGGCGGCAGGAGTGAAACCGGGAGTATCGCCGGTGGCTTCGTGATCGTAACTTTCATTTTTTCTTTCCCCCCTTCACAAGAAGAGAGGGGGAAAGAAAAAATAGAGTGTGTTTGTATTGGGTTATGCGGTGCAACTTGCGGTACTCCGCAATACAACGTTTAACTGCGTGGGAGGGTAATTTAATGTGGGCGGGAGCAACCCGCAAGCGGACGTGCCAAATAAAAAACATTTTTATCGGCATGCCGTCATGCTGCGGTTGTGTTCCTGCTTTTTGCGGCGTGGAAAATGTTTTTTATTTGGCACTAACGCTTGCCTGTTGCGGTGATTATATGCATGTAAACAAGGAGGTTTTTATGTTCAAAAAGTTTTTTCTTTGGATTTTGCTGCCGGGTATTGTTCTCAGCATGGTTTATCAGATGGGCTTCCGGGCAGGTTTGGAAAAGGCGGCAGCCGGCAATTTAGAATCTCCGGTTCCCCGTCATGCGGATCGGTACTCCAAGACAACGATTGTTCCGGCTTCGGCGGACTTGCCGCAGGACAAGCCGGTAAAAATTGCAAAGCCGAAGACGCATCCGAAGTTGATTTCTACGGACAACACGCCGGCAGGTTCGCCGGCATCTGCGCAGCGGTCAACGAATCCGTCTGATTTTTATGCGCCGCGGCGTTCCGTTTATGATCGACCGGCGAAAACGGAAGAGTTAACACCACTGATGCCGCTGGATCGGTAATCCTTATCCGGGACGGATGCTGATGAATCCTTTTGTTCGGGGCATTAGGTATCGGTGTTCGTCCTTTTTCATTTTCATTGAGGAAAGTTTTGTATGTGGCGATTTTTTATTTTTGTTTCTATAATGTCCGGTATAATTTTCGGTTCATTTGTTTTCGCACAGGACGGAGCGGTACAGTTTCAGCCGGTCATTTCGCTGGATGGTGTTTTTGACGGAATAAGGCAAGCGTTTACCGATGTTATGAAAAACGGTTATGCTTTGTTCCTGTCGCTGTTTTCTGTTTGGCTGGCTTATCGTGTTTTTAAGATGCTGCTTAATGATAAAGCGGATAAAATTGATATATCGGCAAGCGCAGAAGAAACAATTGAAGATTCTATTGACAATGAATCGTATAGTAAGGGATCATATAGTCAGGAAAACAGCGGTTATTAGTTGTTTTTTCGGCATATCTTGAAATTGGTTTTAGTTGTTTTATGTTTTTTCCGATTGTATTTATAGTAACGTTAATACAATACTATCGGTTTTCTATGCAGGCATATAAAACAGCGGCGGGAGCGTGGCAGTTAAACTTTTCTGAAAACGGCCGGCAGAAAGTTATTTATCTTGGACGCGGTTTTACTGCCGGGAGTGCGGACAGAATAGCGAAAACCGTTACAGACATTATTGCTTACCGCAAGCGGTGTGATTCTCTTCCGGTGGATTTACGGCAGAAGATCGAAACATTCCCGCTCCGTGTCCGGGATAATATGCGGCGTGCCGGGCTGCTTGCCGATAGCGGTGCCGTAACTCTTTCGGAACTGCTGCTGCGGTATTATGATTCGATTAAGCATTTGAAACCGAAGACGCTCTCTTGTTCCCGTTATGCCGGAAAGCAATTGACTGGTTTTTTCGGGGAGCATTGTTTGCTTTCTGCGGTGAAACATGCGGACGCATTGGCTTTCCGGGCAGCATTGTTAAAGACGCTGGCGGAGTGTACGGTCACACGTAATCTTCGCCGTTGCAATACGATGTTCCGGTTTGCGGTTGATTCGGGCTGGCTTGCCCGAAATCCGTTTGACAAGATGCCGGGCGGGTCGGAGGTCAATGTCGAGCGGCGGGTTTATGTGGATCGCGAAACGGTTCGGCGTGTGATGGACGCGTGCAAGACGGACGAAGATCGGCTTTTGCTGGCATTGGCTCGTTTCGGCGGTTTGCGGATACCGTCGGAGATTCAGCATTTGCGGTTCCGGGATTTTGCCGGGAACGTGATCAGAATTCATAAGGACACGAAAACAGGAGCAAGAGAGGTTCCGCTTTTCGGAGAAATCCGGGAAATCTTTGAGCGGCTTTCGGGCAAGCCGGATGATTTGATTTTTCATTGCCGGGTATCCTGTCTTCGATTGCGGATCGTTTTGGCGATCCGGCAGGCGGGAGTACCGGTTTGGACAAAGTTGTTTGTCAATCTACGGTCGAGTTGCATAACAGATTTAGATGAGCGGCGGTATTCGGATGTAACAATGAATGCTATTTTCGGAAATTCGGCGGCGGTGCGCAACCGGCATTATGTCCAGTTCCGGCGTGAACGGGAATATGCAAAGGTGCTTTCGGACGATGAGCGGCTTTTGAAGCTGTTCCGGTCGGGAGAGTGTACAGATATTTCGGATGATATACTGTTACAAAAAATACATCTGGTATTGGAGAATACTTTGAAATAACGTATCTGCTGCGCAATATTGTCTTTCCGGTGTTTTCAGAATATTCGGGAGAGCAGCAATAAGATTGCTATGCCTATCAGTGCTGCTGCACCGAAAAGCAGAATGCGCATTACTTCCTGATTGGTAAAGCTTTTCAGATGGTTTTGTTTGAGCGGTACACTTAATACTTTCCGGTTTCTTTCAAGTTGGGGATATTCCGGCGGTTGAATTTTCCCAGTTAAAATCGGCTCTATAGTTTTTTGTATTTCAGCAGTTGTATAGTTTGCTTTGGCGGTGTATCGGTAAAGAGGAATGTTTGCGTTATAAAGAACTTCGTTTTTCCGTTTGTCTTGTTCTTCTCTTTTTTTGTAGAAATGTGTTTTGTCGTCTAACTCTATTACCATTTCGGGTATGAATGTTTTTTGATCGCAGATAACAAAATCTGCATAATAGGTTCTGAATTGCGACCGGTCTTTGTATTCATCGGTTTCGACGATAGCGGATAGAGCAGTTTGTACGGTAATATGTTTTTCCGGGAATGCCCGGATTAAACAGTAGAAAAATTCTATTTCGTTTTGTGTCAGCAGAGGTTTTTTGTAAAACATTATGAAGATTTGTGAATCGTGAGTATGATGTTTTTTATCGGTGTTATTTTTTCTCCTCTTGACATTATCTTTTTTTTCTCTATAATGGAATCAATGCTTTTAATTTGAGGTTTTTCGATACTGATAGAATTATTAGTAAGTCCGTTTGAGCCGGGCAAAAAGGCGACGTGAGAAACCATATATTTTTTCCAAACTGCCTATTTTGTCAAATTCAGGCAAAAAAAGGGTAAGATTTTGCTGAAAATCTCCCTTTCGGGAGCGTCCCCTTAAGTGTTGCTGCTATGGCAAGAGCATAAATGCTCATGGTGGTAATTTGCTTGTGAGCAACGAAACGCTGATTTTTACGAAATGATTTTTTCGATAAGTTTTTCCTTGGGATTGAAAAATTCAGCCGGCACAGTACCGGCTTTTCGGGAAAAGATTTTACCAAAACGGAATTCCG
>JAIRPZ010000202.1 GCA_031256755.1 Planctomycetaceae bacterium | reverse complement strand
AGAACCTTGAGGACTTTGACGAAATTCCGTCAATCCTTCGCGAGCCGGTTTTTGAAAAGGCGTTTTCGGAGGCGGAGTATTACCGGCTGTCGCCATTGTTGCAGGAGCAGTATCAGCGGGACTTGATGGCGTATCGGGACAACGTCAACGTTGTCGAAACCGCAAGAAAAGAAGGCGAGGCAAAGGGCAAAGCGGAAGGATTAGCCGAAGGACTTGCCGCTGGTCTTGCCGAAGGCGCGGCCAAAGGCGAGGCGAAGGGCAAAGCCGAAGTGGCGCGGAATCTTAAAGGTATGGGTTTATCTCTTGCGGATATTGCAGCCGCAACCGGACTTCCGGCATCGGAAATCGAGCGGCTTTAATGGAATCCTTTTTGCGGAGAATCGGCTGCTGAAAATGCAGCCGGCATGCGGCTATTGATAATTGCGGCGGATGATGGGATAATAGTAAGCGGATTCGTTTTGTACTCTCCCGCCCGTTTTCGTTCATGCAGACCGTCTATGATACTAACATTCGGTTAATGCTTGCTGTTCAAAAAGATGACGCATCAGCATTTGAAGCATTAGTGTTCCGCTTCCAAGGCAGAGTGCAGTCCTTGTTTCGGCATCTCCTCGGCAGCCGGGAACTTGCCGAGGACTTAACGCAAGATGTGTTCCTCCGTATCTTTCGGGCAAGAAAATCTTATCAGCCGAATGCCAAATTCGTAACATGGCTCTTCACGATTGCAAACAATGTGGCAATGAATCAGATGCGAAGGAAACGGCGGAAGCCGGAAGTTCAATTCGGCAGAGATTCGGAAGATTCCCGCTATGAAGGACTTTCTCATCAGGAGGAATCTGTATTAGCAAGCAGCAGTTCAATGCCGTCGCGGCAAGTCGATAAAATAGAACTGCGGGAAATGGTCGGGATTGCCGTGGGGTCTCTGAACGAGCGTCAACGAATGGCGGTGCTGCTCAACCGGTTTGAAGGAATGAGTTATGCAGAGATTGCCGAAGTGATGGAGTTATCGCCTCAAGCCGTCAAATCACTGCTTTGCCGGGCGCATACTCAATTGCGGAACCTGCTGCAAAAGTACGTCCAGAACGGCGGGGCAGTCAAGGTTTGATACAAAAATAAACCGTATGGAAACAATTTTAATTACAGGGGCTTCCGGCGGAATCGGATCGGCAGCGGCGAAAAAATTGGCATCTCCCCGCCGGCATCTGATTCTTCATGCAAACCGGCACTCACAATTTGTTGAAGATTTGTGCCGGACAATCCGCCTGCAAGGCGGGAATGCCGACATAACAGCAGCAGATTTTTCCTGCGAAGATGCCGCCGATAAATTGTTACAAAATATATCTGAATTGACGGATCACACGGATATACTTGTGAATGCGGCAGGTCTTGATCTGATGTCGCCGGACATGACCGGTCAATCTTTTGAACATAAATTACGAAAGATTTTTCAAGTGGATGTTTTCACGCCGATCCGTTTGTCCAAACAAATCGGTGCAAAAATGAAAACGCAGAAGGGCGGAACCATTTTTTTCTTCGGCTGGAACGGCGTACAACATGGATGGAGCGGTGAAACCGCACAACTTTACGGAACAGCCAAAGGGGCATTGATCGGTTTTTGCCGTTCTTTAGCGGAGGAGTTGTCGCCGGAAGTTCTTATCCGCTGTCTGTCGCTCGGCTGGATTCAAACCCGCTGGGGCGATTCCCTCCGTCAATCGGCCGGAAACGCATCAACCGCACAGCGTTATGCGGCGGACTCGCTGCAAAACCGGTGGGGAACACCGGAAGACGTGGCGGCTGCAATCGAATTTTTATCGCAAAAATCCTCCGCCTTTATTGACGGCGTCGGACTGCCGGTTGACGGAGGAAAAAGAGGCAGCCGGTAGCGGAACAGTCCGTTACCGGAGAAGTTTTTTGTACTTCGATCGCCGGTGTCCGAAGCGGTTCGGGTCTTTCGTCTTCAGCATTTCTTCGTAGGCTGAAAAGTTGCCGTCAAACCAAATAACCTTACCGTCTCCTTCAAAGACCAGCAAATGCGTGCAAATCCTATCCAGAAAGAACCGGTCATGCGAAATCACCATCGCACAGCCCGCAAAGTCAAGCAATGCTTGTTCCAGCACCCGCATCGTGTTCACATCCAAATCGTTTGTCGGTTCGTCCAGCAATAACAAATTGCCGCCCCGCTTCAACAATTTCGCCAAATGTACTCGGTTCCGCTCGCCGCCGCTGCACTGCCCCACCAATTTTTGCTGCTGTGTTCCCCGAAAATTGAATCGTGAAACATACGCCCGGCTGTTCATTCGAATCGATCCCAATTCCACCATATCTTTGCCGTCCGTAATTTCCTGAAAAACCGTATTTTCATCATTCAGTGCATCCCGATGCTGATCAACATACGCCAACTGTACGGTTTCGCCGAGTTCGATGGTGCCGGCATCAGGATGTTCTTCGCCGACCGTCATGCGGAACATCGTTGTTTTACCGGTTCCGTTAGGACCGATCACGCCGACAATCGCTCCGCGGGGAACGTTGAAAGAGCAATTGTTTATGAGGGGCGGACATAAGTCCCCCGTTGAGTCAACGCAGCATCCGGCGGAAGATTTATGCCCGCCCGCAGGCGGATAACTTTTTGTTACCCCCTTAAACGTCAGCACTTTATCACCGAGCCGGGGACCGGGAGCAATTTGAATAACCGCATCGCTCTTGTCGTCCAAGACCTGCTGTGAAACAAGTTTGTCGTAGGCATCGATGCGGGCTTGGTTTTTCACCCGGCGGCCCTGATGAACGGTTTGAATCCAGTCCAATTCCCGTTTCAACGTTTTTTGCCGCTGCGATTCCTGTTTTTCGGAAATCCGCAGGAGTTCCGCCTTTTGCGACAGCCATGAAGAATAGTTTCCCTCAAACGGAATTCCCCGTGTATTGTCGAGTTCGAGAATCCATTTTGTGATATTGTCCAAAAAATACCGGTCATGCGTGACAATAATGACGGTGCCGGGGTAGTCCCGAAGCGATCCTTCGAGCCAGTGGACGGTTTCGGCATCGAGGTGGTTGGTCGGTTCGTCAAGCAGGAGCAAATCGGGTTTTTCGAGCAGTGCCATACAAAGGGCGACGCGGCGGCGTTCACCGCCGGAAAGAATTCGGACAACGGTCTCATCCGGCGGCAGAACAAGCGCATCGGCAGCCATGTCAATGGTGCGTTCCAGTTCCCAGCCGTTGACTGCGTCAATTTCTTCCTGAATTTTGCTCATCTGTTCCATAAGAGCATCGAATGCTTCCTCTTTTTCCGGCGGATTACCGAGAGCGGCGGCAATGTTGTTGTATTGCTCAATTTTGTCCGTAACCGGTTTGACAGCGGTTAAGAGATTTTCGCGGACGGTTGCATCAAGCAGGAGTTCCGGTTCTTGGGCAACGTATTTCACGGTCATGCCTTTGGTCAGTTTGGTTTCTCCTTCGATGTCGGTATCGATGCCCGCCATAATTTTGAGAAGAGTGGACTTTCCGGCACCGTTTTCGCCGACGATCCCGATTTTTGCGCCGTAGTAAAATGAAAGAGAAATATCGGAAAGAACGGTTTTTTCGCCGTATTTTTTGGAAACACGGCTCATCTCGAAAATAAAATGGGGAGGCATAGCGGTAAAGTAAAAGACCCGGCAGTGATGACTGGAGGCGGCGGGAATTGAACCCGCGTCCCGATACCGATCCGAATAAGCGTCTACATGTTTATCCGATTTTTTGAAGTTTAGCCCTCTCAAGCCCTTATCGGCGGCGGTCTTTCAAGCGCGGTCTTACAACAAATTTAATTTTCGCCGTAGCAAGCATGGACGAAAACGATCCGAAAGGTCGTCCGAATATCAAACCGCTTCGGCGGCAGTCTGGATTCGGGGCTGCGGTTTCTTAGGCAGCCAATGCCAATTTAGGTTCGGCATTTGAATTTAGTAGTCGGCTTTTTACGTTGCCCGCTGACCAACAACGACATGCAACCTACTGTTCACTAGTCCGGTCGAACCCAGTTCGCCCCCGAAAGTTTCAGCATCACAAAAACATACGCAGTGTATTCTACCGTAAAATCCGAATCAATCAAGCGGGGGATATGCTGCCGTTTTTTGGGCTGCCGAAAAAGAAAAGCACAAAGCGGAAATCATCCGTTTCGTTTTCGTTACAACAAGTCCGCTGCGGAAAGAAAGTCCTGTCTGTTGCGTTGATCAATTGACAACACCCTGAAAAGCAGTAGAATTCGGAGCGGTTGTTTCGTTGCCGTACGAATCATCAGCGCAAATTCAGCAGTGTTCCTTCAATGTCACGGGTGTTAGCCGATACGCGAAGTTTGGAAGTCAAATGTATGCTCTTCTTTTTCGTTGCGCTCACCCTTGCCCTCGCCGTGAGTTTTGCACTCTATCTGTGGGCGACGCAAACGATGGTCAACGAACAGAATCCCATTATGGCGAATATGTGGGCGCAGCAGCATCTGATGGAAGGGCATTGGGATGAGTTCGGAAATGTTCAGCCCGCCGGTGCCGGCGGGGATTTAACGCCGGATGCCGGAAGACGGATGATTCCTGCCGACGATTCCATGAAAACCGATTTCCGCCGCCGGATGGAAGATATTGCCAAACGCATCCGGCAGCGGGAAGCCCGCATTACCTTCATCGCCGCACCCGAAAAAATCGCGGAAATTTATAACTTCGGTGTCGATGCCGCAAAAAAAGAAAGCCGCGAAAAAAAGAACCGGCAGTATCGGGACACCTACAAAACAGAATTCGATCAATTTCCGGTTTATGCCGCCGATTTCAAACCGGAAACGCCGGCAAAATATATTGACCGGAGCGATGAAGCCGGTACTTATCACTATTTTGAAGAAGTTCGGATGAATCAAAGAAGCGAATGTATTCTTTGCCACAGCAAGTTTTTGGACGGCGAATTGATGGGTGTCGTTCACGTCGAGATTCCGAAGTCGTCCATGCGCCGGACGCTGCAAAAGTATTTAGCGTATATGCTGGCAGCGGCTATCGTTTCGATTTTTCTGGCCCTCGTCGCCGTCAATGTGGTGATCCGGTATCTTGTGATCAAACCGCTGCGGAAACTCCGGTCGGTCGCGGAATCCATTTCACGCGGCGAAGTGACTACGCGTGCAGAATTGCGCACCGGCGATGAATTTGAATCGCTTGCCGGTGCTTTTAACCGCATGCTTGCCCACCTCGGCAGTACGCAGGATCAACTCCGCCGGGCAAATATGGAACTCGAAAGCAAAGTCAATGAACTTGCCCATCAAACCGTCCGCCTTTACGAAACAAACCGGATAAAAAGCGATTTTATGGCAACGATGTCGCACGAACTCCGTACTCCTCTCAACAGTATCCTCGGTTTCAGCGATGTTCTCGGTTCCATTTCGGCATTGAACGAAAAACAAAAAAAATATGTCGAAAACATTAACACCTCCGGCAAATCGCTTTTGACAATGATCAACGATATTCTGGACATGGCGAAAATGGAAGCCGGACGGATGGGGATTCAGCCGGCGGTTTTCAACATTGCATCAATTGTTTCGGCTCAAGCCGATATGGCGAAGCCGCTGGCAGACCGGAAAAACATTGCGTTGGAATTATCGGTTGAGCCGAATCTTCCGCCGATGAAACAAGACGAGTCGCGTCTTCAGCAGATTTTGAATAATTTGTTGTCGAATGCGATTAAATTTACGCCGGAAGGGGGGCGGATTACGGTATTGATTCGGCAATTACCGGCGGTTCCGCTTCCGGCACCGGATGTTCCGCCGCCGATTGCCGGTGCGGCAAGAATTCAACCGCCGAGCCGGGACTTGCTGGAATTGACTGTGAGCGATACCGGTGTTGGCATTTCAGAAGAAGATTTACAGATTATTTTTGAAAAATTCCGGCAGGGTGCAAGTGCAATGTCGGACGGCGATCCGATGAAACGGAAACATTCCGGCAGCGGTTTGGGATTGTCGATAGTCCGGGAGATTTGCAAAATGCTGGAAGGGGAGATCACGGTGCAGAGTCAACTGGGAACGGGCAGTGTTTTTACGGTGCGGCTGCCTTGGATATTGGAACCGAGACCGTATACCGGTTCTGATATGTCTGCCGATATTCAGCAATTTGCGCAGCATCGGGTCAATGAACATCGGAACAGTATGCCGGAACAGCAGTAAACGGACGGACGCTCTGTTATTGATAAAGACGGGCGATCCCGCTTGACCGTTTTTGCGGTTGTGCTATACTGCGGCAAGCAGTGTTTACGGCAAAACAAACAAGGAGATTATGGCGGGACATTCACATTGGGCAGGAATCAAGCATAAGAAGGCACTGGTTGATGCAAAACGGGGGAAACTGTGGAGCAAATTGGCAAAAGCAATTATTATTGCGGCAAAACTCGGCGGTCCTGATCCCGACAACAACATCCGGCTGCGTGCGGCGATTGACGAGGCAAAAGCTGTATCGCTGCCGAAGGATAACATTCTGCGGGCGATCAAACGCGGCAGCGGCGAAGGGGATGCCGATCAACTTGACGAACTCGTTTATGAGGGGTATGGACCGGGCGGTGTTGCAGTGCTTGCCGAAGCCGTAACGGATAACCGGAACCGAACAGCACCGGAAATCAAAAAGATTTTCGAGGTTTGCGGCGGGAAACTCGGTACGGCCGGTTGTGTGGCGTGGAACTTTGAAAAAAAGGGCTTTTTCGTCATTCCGAAATTCATCCCGCCCGCCGAGAAAAAAGGAACTGTCCGGCAATTAACGGAAGATGCCGTTATGGAACTTGCTATCGAAGCCGGTGCGGAAGA
Source organism: Planctomycetaceae bacterium (assembly GCA_031256755.1). Taxonomy (GTDB): domain Bacteria; phylum Planctomycetota; class Planctomycetia; order Pirellulales; family Thermoguttaceae; genus WRKP01. Next base: position 445 of record JAIRPZ010000202.1, on the reverse strand, counting down.
TGTGACGGAAACGCAGGACGGATTTGAAATTACGTGTCAGCCGGAATCCTACGAATCGGTTTCGAACGCATTGCAAAAGGCGGGCATTGAACCGGAAGAATCCCAGTTGAGTTTGATGCCGAAGGACAAAGCCGCTGTACAGGATGCGGACACCGCTGCCAAAGTGCTGAAGTTGATGGAATTGCTTGATGATCATGACGACATTCAAAAGGTGTCGTCCAACGCTGATATTTCCGATGAGATCGCCGCACAATTAGCGGCACAATAAATGGAAGGGCAATTGCTGCGCCGTTTACTTACCTGCCGGCGGCACGATGAAAAAGAATTTCCTGCTGTCCTGCTTGCCGGTGCGGACGTTTCGGGCTATAATACCCGGCGTGATGCTGAATAATCCTGTACCCGGCGATGCCGTTTCAGAAACGGAACAAGCCGAAATGTTTCATCG
>JAIRPZ010000176.1 GCA_031256755.1 Planctomycetaceae bacterium | reverse complement strand
GCAGTCGTCGGTGTCATCGTTTCAGTCAGCGTATTATGCAAACCGCTGGTCATATAATCCAAACCGGTTTCCGGGCGGTAATGACCGACACGGAAATAACCGAAAAGCGGAACATTTTTGGCACCGACCCACGTGTCATAGACGTTCACTGTACCGGTGTTGGATAATCCGATTTCAGCTTTGTAATCAAACGCATCAAAACCGTTGCCGGTCATGGCGAGACGGAGTTCGCGTATACCGGCTTTATTTTTGTAATTGGGGTTCGCTCCGTCCGGCTGGTTAATCGTGTAGGAGTCGAAGAAAACCCGTCCGCCGAGTTTCGGCGTACTGAACGCTTTTTTCGTGTCCGGTTTGGCGGTATCTTTCTTTAACTTTTGGAGTTCTTCCGAAATCCGTTCAAGTTCGCTGTAAATATGCGGGTCGGTCGCGCCGGCTGCGGGAGCCGGAGCGGGTACGGCAACGGGCGGAGCGGCAACAGGCGGAGCCGGATTGACGGCGACAAGAACCGGTGCCGGTTGAGGTTGATCGGCGGGCTGATAGACCGCCGGCATAGGTGACATTTGTACCGGAACGGGCGGCATAACATCAATCATTGCCGTTTGCTCAACAACGGGGCGCGGCGGTTCCTGTGCCAAAATCACATTTTCTTGTGTACGTTTTTGCGGACGCTTGGGGGTTAAGCGGGGGACAATTTCAGACGAAACCGCCGTATCTTCTGCATAGGCATGCATACCGGCGGCGTTGCCGAAAGTGAGAGAACCGCTGACAACGATAGCGGCAAGTCCGAACCAAATTTTTTTCATGAATTCCTCCTTAAAATATTTGTTCTCCTAAAACGGAACAGATCGCGGAAAACGTATTTTCCGTAAACAAAGCATCGGCGATACAAAGATTAAAAACCGTATAATTAAATCAAATTAACGTGCGCCGCCGATTTACTGCCGGCAAAATCGAAAAAACAAGAACAACCCGTATTTTAAGAGTTATTTGACTATTTTGCCCAAACCAACAACCGGCGGCAAAACGGAAAAAACAACGCTCTTCGGTTTCCGTTAGAGCCGTCCGAACTCTGCTGTCCACGCCCGAAGCCGATCTGCCAACTCGTCCGTCAAATAGGACTCGTCCAGCCGCCAGCACCAATTGCCGGAAGCATGCCCCGGAAAGTTCATCCGGGCAGATTCCGGCAAGCCGAGTAAATCCTGCATAGGAAAAATCGACACATTCCCCGGCGAACTCATCACCTTGCGGATAATTCCCCATAAAATTGAGCGGCGGGTCACAGGGCAGGCATCGGGCATCGCCGCTTTGATAAGGTTGAACAGGAAACCGAAGTCCCAAAAAGGTTCTTGTTTTTTCCGGTCGAGCAGCACTTCGTCAAACCATGCGGCAAGCGTGTTCGTATCATGCGTACCGGTGCAAACCAGCGAATTCACTTTCCACTCCGCCGTTGCGTCGGTATTCCGGCGGAAATCGAATTGAAATTGGAACACGTTGATGCCGGGGAAATTGAATCGATCCCGAAGTTGATGCACGCCCGGATTCATTACGCCGAGATCTTCCGCAATTAACTGTGCCTCCGGGAATTCCCGAAGCACGGTCTCGAAGAAATCTTCGGCGGGACCCGGCACCCAAAACCCCTGATCATGAGTATCGGGCTGCGGTGTCATACTGAAATAATTGTAAAACCCGATGAAGTGATCCAGCCGGAGGGCATCGAACCGGCGGAGTGAATGACCGATGCGGCGAAGCCACCAAGCGTACCCGCTCTCTTTATGTTTCTCCCAATCGTAGAGCGGTGCGTTCCACCGCTGCCCGTCAGGATTGAAACTGTCGGCAGGCACACCGGCAACACGAACCATGTGTCCGTCAGCGTCGAGTTGGAATAATTGCCGGTTGGCCCATGTGTCTGCACTGTTTTTGGAGACGTAAATCGGCACATCGCCGATCAGTAAAATACCGAGTTGCTTGCAGTAGCCGTGCAGTTCGTTCCACTGGACATCGAACACCGTTTGCAGGAACACGTGAAAGGCATAGGCATAATCGGCGGACTGTTTCCCGCTCGTGAATTCTCCGCTGTCCTTCCATTGCGTCCAATCAACGGTACCGTAATGTTCACTCAACGCACAGAATTCAGCGTGCGAATAAACCCAAGCGTTTTGTTCCGCAAAAGGTTTCCATGCGGCGTGATATTTTGTCGGCGGTTTGCCGTTGGCGGTTTGCTGCCGGAAGGTGTCGAATGCTTTTCGGAGCAGCGGCATTTTGACGCTTCGGGCGGCGTGATAAGCGGCTTGGGTTTTCGGACCTTCGGGAATCCCTGCGAGATCGGACTTTGTCAAAAGACCGGTTTCAACAAGGTCTTCGATGTCGATGTAAATGGGGTCGCCGGCGAAGGCGGAAACGCTGGCGTAGGGGGAAAAACATTCGTCAACGGGATTGACGGGGAGCATTTGCCATGCTTTTTGTCCGGCACGATTGAGAAAATCGGCGAAACGGCGTGCGCCGGCACCGAGACAGCCGCAAAGGGAACTGCCCGGCAAGGACGAAACCGGCATCAACACGCCGCTTAACCGCTGTTGAAGAGACATGATATTCTGGATATTCGGGGAAAATCCGCAAGACATTCGTATTATCTCTGATTCTGTCCGCAATGTCAATCCCTGAAGTCCCGCGGCACCGCCGTTTCCGCCATTACTTTCGCCATTACTTTAACAATGCTTTTGTCGCCGCACGGAAATGATGGACAGCAGGCTTCAATTCCAAATTGGAACTGACCAATCCGCAGCCGATTTCGCCTTCTCTGTTGTCCGGCAGATGGCCGCCGTCTTGCAGCCGGGACCAAAAAATCCCTTGAACAAGCCGTTTTCCCAAAAGTGTTGTCAGCAGCGTTTCCGTCCACTGACGCTGCAATTCGTCCGACCACTGCAAACCCCTGCCGGATTCAAACGGTACCGAAAGGATATTGCCCGCACTCGGCACTGAAATCGACACAAGCATTTTTTTCCCCAGAAAACTCCACTGATCAACCATATTGCCGATACTTACCGGATCGCGCGGCAGCGTTAAATATTCTCCGCCGCCGAAATTCATTTCCAGCAGAAACGCATCAATTTCTTTGCATCCGACCAGTTGTTCCGCAATGTGAATTTGTTCCCATTCAGAGTTTCCGTCCAATGCGTATTCTCCCCACGGCTGATTGATGCAGACAATAAGCGGCGATTCATATCCCCGGCTGCGCAACTGCTGGGCAAGTATGCGTACTAATTCTACGGAGCGTTCCGGCGGCAGCATACGAATCTGCGTCTCCATAAACCGGTCGGCTAAAATTAAACCGGAGATGACTTTTCCGTACCGCTCCGTAACGGCATTGACGAATAGTGACGCATTGGTTTCCAAACAGCCCTCTTCGGAAAGACGCGGCACCAGCCATTCCGGTAATTGCTTCGTATCAAACGAAAGGAGCGGTCCCAGTATGATTTGGAAACCGAATCGCGCCGGAATGATCACCTGTTTTTCAAGGCGTTCCCAGTCGTATATTCCGGGCTGCGGCTCAAGTTCCCGCCAACTCGGAGACGGTAAAACCGTCTGAAACGATTCCCGCAGAAATTTTGCGTACATATCAAATTCATACAGAGAATCAATACGCTGCCGGCGCATACCAATACCGAAACGAAGAGGAATTTTGTCGTGATTCCGCATACGCCATGCAAGCGACTGATCTGTAAAAGCGCGTGTTTCCGCCGTGATGATTTGAAGAATGTCATTGAGGATCAGAACGAATTCTTGTTCGAGATTCGGCGTGAATTCGGTTTCGACAACGAGTTGAGCAAACCGTTTGACCGCGGCACGCCCTTGTTCGGCAAGATGTTCCGGGCAGACAAAACCGAGCATTTGCCAATCAAATAAACGGCGGGTAAAACGTCCGAGTGCGCCGCGGGCAAGTTCTTTCATCAAAATATAAGGCGTATCCCGGCTTAACAGAGATTCCGTGGCTTCCATCATTATGCCGAAAACGGGATTCGGTCTCGGTACGTGAATGGTTCCGCTTCCGGCATTATCGGAAAAAATCAAGAATTCGTCCCCGTGAAACCGCGTCAATGTGGGACATGGAATACGTCCCCAGCGTGCAAAATAGGACTTTTCCAGCAGCGGCAACGGAATCTGATCGGGAGAAATACGGAAATGCCACTCAAACATAATGCATAGTGTACCCTATCTGTTGATAAAGCACAATCGGAATTTTCTGTTTTTGACTTCTTTTTGCCGTCCTTTTAATTCCGTTGCCGCAGGACTTCGTTTTCGTATTTTTTCACGGAGTCCAGCCATTTCGTGCCGGTCGGCACGCCGTTTTGTTCACAGTACCGATCCCAAACCGGTCCGAACGGCAAACTTTTCAATTCCTCCAAAATTGCCAGCCGGCTCGTGTAATCCCCTTCAAGTTCCTGCTGCCGCAGCCGGTCAATCGGTTCGAGCATGGCAAAAAGCAGTGCCTTTAACATCGCCCGCGTACCGATCACCCAAGCGGCAATGCGGTTGACCGTCGCATCGAAGAAGTCCAAACCGATATGAACCCGCCCCAGCAAATGGCATCGGACGACTTCTTCCGCAATACTCCGCAAATCATCGTTCCAAATGACAACGTGATCACTGTCCCAGCGTACCGCCCGGCTGACGTGCAGCAGGATTTCTTTCCCGAAAAGTGAAGCAGCGGACAATTTGTCGGCAATTCCCTCCGTCGGATGAAAATGTCCCGCATCAAAACAGATCAGTTTATTTTTTGCAGCGGCATAGCCGAGATAAAACTCGTGTGAACCGACGGTGTAGGATTCGCAGCCGATCCCGAAAAGTTTGCTTTCCACGGCATCGAGTTCATGTTTCGGATTGATTTCTTCGGCAAAGATTTCATCCAGCGATTCTTTCAGCCGTTTGCGCGGCGACAGCCGGTCAACCGGAATATCTTTGTAACCGTCAGGAACCCAGAAATTGACAACGGAAGGCGTTTTTAACTTTTTTCCGAATTCTTCAGCAATTTTCCGGCAGGCAATACCGTGCTGAATCCAGAACTTGCGGATTTTTTTATCGCTGTGGGCAAGCGTAAATCCTTCTGCGGCAAGCGGATGCGAAAAGTAAGTCGGATTAAAATCGAGTCCGAGACCGTTTGTTTTTGCCCAATCGATCCAGCGTTTGAAATGTTCCGGCGTAATTTCATGGCGGTCGATTTTTTTCCGGTTTCCGTTTTTTTCCGTGCTGTCAAGATAAATGGCGTGCAGCGAAAACCGGTGTTTTCCGGGAATGAGGGAGAAGGCAACATCGGCATCCTGCCGAAGTTCATCGGGCGTTCTTGCCTTGCCGGGATAATGACCGGTTGCAAGGATTCCGCCGCCGGTGAGACCTGCCGTATTTTCAAACCCGCCCACATCGTCCCCCTGCCAGCATTGCAAAGAAACCGGAACAGACGCAAGAGTACGGAATGCTTTTTCGACATCAACGCCGAAATCGGCGTAACACTGTTTTGCCGAATCAAATAAGGACATCGTTATGACTGTCGTTAATTTTTGGGAGCGGCAACGATCATTCCCCGCTGTTTATTTGACTATCGGAGCATTTTATCGTATCTGCCGCAGACGACAGACCGAGTATCGGCATAAGAGAGCCTGGGAATTGACAGAATAACGTTCTTTCTCTAGAATACCGGACGGACGGGCAGGCGGACGGGACCGATATGGAATTGGAAAAACTGTCCGCAGGACGGCTGTCCCGCTTTTTGATTGAAAACGAAAACATCTATTATTGCCGAGACCAGACGTGAAGCCGATGATTGGATGCAGGGGTTCGGCAAGTATTTTTCCGAACGGCTGGCAACCCTCGGAAATTTTGCGGTTTTTTCCTGCCGTACACTCGTCTGGATGTGCTGGAAACGCCCCCGGCGCGAACAACTCGTTTATTCCTTTTATCAAATCGGCGTGATGAGTTTACCGGTAGTGATGTTAACCGGCATGTTTATCGGTATGGTTCTTGCCGTTCAAACATTTACCCAATTCCGGCAACTCGGCATCGAATCTATGCTCGGCGGCGTGATCAGTTTATCGCTGGTACGCGAACTCGGTCCCGTTTTGGCAGCCACGATGCTTGCCGGACGCGTCGGCAGTTCCATTGCCGCCGAATTGGGAACGATGCGGGTTACCGAACAAATCGATGCTCTGACCGTTATGGGAACCGACCCGATTTATTATCTCGTGGTTCCACGATTCCTTGCCTGTATGATTCTCATTCCGGCATTAACCGTGATTGCCGATTCGACCGGCGTATTCGGCGGCGCACTGTACTGCATTAAAATTTTGGAAATCAATGACCACTACTATTGGGACAACGCCAAAGATTTTGTCGGTCTTTTTGACATTATTGCCGGTATGTGCAAAAGCATTTTCTTCGGCAGTGTGATCGCCCTGATTAGTTGTCATCAGGGATTTCATTGCCGGGAAGGGGCAGAAGGAGTCGGCAAAGCCGCCACGAAGTCGTTTGTCTATTCCTTTGTGGCGATTTTGCTCATTGACCTGCTGCTGGGCATCGCCATTGACCGTCTGACACAAATTCTCGGCATTTCCAGCGGTTTGACAAAGGGAATTTGACGGACTGCAATCGGGGGGTTGCAGTATCGGACTATTTTCTTATAATAGGACGGATAACAGACCGCCGCAGTTCAGTGACTTCTCTCATGCGGGCAGGAAAAACGACGTATTCGTATGAAATTATCAACAAAAGGGAAATATGCATTGCGTATGATGCTTGATTTAGCGGAACACCGCAGCAAAGGCATTATTTCTCTCAAAGACATTGCCGACAGACAGGGGATTTCTAAAAAGTATCTGGAACAAATTGTGCCGCTTTTGCACCGTCCGAAAATGATTCTGACCCACCGCGGCCCGCAAGGCGGATATTCGCTTGCCAAACAGCCCGAACGCTACACGGTCGGCGATATTCTGCGGACAGCCGAAGGCGGAATTTCCCCGTTCACGGACGTGGATTCCGCACACAAAGCGGGCGAAAGCAAAGCGGCAGCCATGACAGTCGAAGTTTGGCGGGGACTGGAAAAAGTCATCACGGACTACCTCGATCATTTGACGCTGCAAGACGTATTAGACCGGTTCGGCGATGCCGGAAAATACGAATTCAACATTTGACCGCAATATTCTCCTTGGATAATTTCAATGCTTGCTCCGAATTTTTTCCCGCTGCGGCTGACTCCTTTTGAAGAATATATGCTGTTGGACAGCCGTCCGGTCTATCCGATGAGTTGTTTCATTGTGCTGAATCTGGAGGGAGAACTCCGCATCACCCCATTTGAAAACGCTCTTCAAAAAACATTGGAAAAACACCCTTTGCTGAATTGTTCAGTCGACGAAACCGCAAAAAACCGTTTTTTCTGGCAGCCGAACAGGCGGAAAATCGAAATTCTCCGCTCCGGTCGGGATGCCTGCCGCAAACTTCCCCGCACAAAAGGAATCGATCTTTTCCGGGAACCGGCACTGAAAATCACCCTTTGCAACGAAAAACCGGATTCCGCCGAGGTCTTTTCAGGAAAAACGGAGGTCGTTTTCGAAACACATCATTCGGCATGCGACGGCAGCGGCATGTCCCGGTTTATCGAAGACCTTTTATATGAATATGCGTTTCCGAATCAATCGCCGAAACGGCAGCCGGTCGAGACAGAGCGGCTGCGGCACCGCAACCAATTCGGATTGTCCTTTTTGGAAACAATCAGGAATCTGCCGAAACAGTGCGGCGGATTCCGGCGGGCATGGCTTTTTTTTGCTCATAAAATTATGCCGCTGACAGCGGAAATACCGAAAACAAACGGAAACGAACCGGCTGAAGATTTTCCGGCAGTCGTTTCCTGCGAATTATCCGAAGAACAAACGCAAAATGTCCGCCGAAACACCAAACAGCAGGGAATCACGCTCAACGACATGCTTCTTTGCGGTACTTTTGATGCTGTTAAATCTCTGCAAGAAGCAAAAAGTATTACGGAAAAAGGGTTTATTCGGATTGCCGTTCCGACCAATTTAAGAACACCGGAAGATGCGTCTCTGCCCGCTGCCAATAAAGTCAGTATGGTTTTTATTGACCGGAAACGCAAAGATATTCAGCAGACCGGGCGGTTTTACCGCCTCGTTCATCAAGAAATGCAGCACATCAAGCATTGCCGGCTCGGCTGGGCTTTCATACACGGATTAACGGTGTACAAATGGCTGTTCGGCAGTATCCGCAACATGGTTCGGCGTGAATGCTGCTGGGCAACCGCAACGGTCTCCAATCTCGGCATTCTTTTTGACACCGCGGAATTGCCGGTGCAGCACGGACGAATAAAACTGGACGATACGTTAGAAATGACCGGTGCCGAAACTGTGCCGCCGATCCGGTGCGGAACATCACTGGGAATTTGTGCTTTCACCTGCATGAATAAACTGAAAATCTGTATCCATTATGACGCAGGAGTTCTTATTAAAGATGATGCGGAAGCCGTCCTGCGCCGGCTGTATCGGCTTTTAACGGAAAACAACGGAAATTCGCCTTGACAGAAACCGCAGGATCGGTATAATCGGGGAAAGAGGCAAAATCGGCAAGATAAAAAATAACAGAATTATTCATAAATTTTACCGACTTTGCCGATATTAACAACGCTGGCAGGTTACCGCTGGCAGATAAAGCGTTCAAATTCCACATTGCCGGAACCAAAGGACTGTTTCGGTAAAATTCCCCCTTATTTCAAGACGAGGCGATGTTATGGCGATCAAGACAGTGTTCACAACGGGTGAAGCAGCGAAAATCTGCAAAGTCAGCCAGCAGACGATAATCCGGTGTTTTGACTCCGGGCAACTTAAAGGATTTCGGGTTCCCGGCAGTAAGTTCCGCCGAATTCCCCGCGAACAACTCTTTTCCTTTATGAGAGACAACGGAATTCCTACCGATGCGATCGAAAGCGGAAGACGCAGAGTTCTCGTCGTCGATGATGATCCGAATTTGGTTGAGTTGATCACCGCCGTCCTTGACGATGACGGGCGGTTCGATACCCGATCCGCAAACAACGGGTTTGAAGCCGGTATGATGGTCAAAGAATACCGTCCCGACCTTATCGTCCTCGATGTTATGCTGCCCGATATTAACGGCAAAGAAGTTTGTTTGCGGGTTCGCAATGACAGCACGCTCGACAACGTTAAAATTATCTGCATCAGCGGGATGGTGGAACGGGATAAAATCAATGAACTCCGGGTTGCCGGTGCCAACGATTTCCTGCAAAAGCCGTTTGATACGGACATTTTGATTGACCGGATGTGCCGTCTCCTCGAAGTCGAAACCATTGCCGCATAACGGAAGGGCTATTATTACGCCGCTCCTGCTCCTTTGCGATGGCTGTTCTTGCGGGGAGCGAATGCGGTGTAAATGTTTGTGTGAATGTTAATGCAGCCGCATACCCGGTTTTGCTCCGTCATCCGGGGCAAGTAAAAACACTTCGGGACCGCCGGAACCGGCTGCAACGACCATTCCTTCGCTCAAACCGAACTTCATTTGGCGCGGTTCCAGATTGGCAACGCAAACTACCAGCCGTCCGACCAATTTTTCCGGTTCATAAGCCGCTTTAATACCGGCAAAAACGTTCAGCACCGTATCGCCGCCCAGCGACAATTTCAGCCGCAGCAACTTCTTCGCCTCTTTGACTTCCGATGCCTCAATGATTCGGGCTATCCGAAGATCAACTTTCGTAAAATCATCAATCGAAATTTTTTGTTCGACCAGCGGCTCCGCTTTCAAACATTCATCGGTGTCTTTGCCGGTTGACGGAAGGTGCATACCGCCTGTCCCTGTTTCGTTTTGTTTACTGTCTGTCATCATTTTTTCCGCAGCGGTCTTATCGATCCGCGTCATAAGGTGTTTGTATGTATTCACCGGCGTTCCCGACAGCGGTTCCGCCGCATCGTTCCAATGGTCAAGTTTGCAGTTCAGCAATTCTTCCGTCTGCATTTTCAATTTCGGCAGTACCGGCGAAAGATAAATCACCATTTGCCGGAATAAATTCAACCCGATGGTGCAAATGTTCTGCAATTTTACCGGATTATCTTTTACGGCCCATGGAGCGGATTCTTCGATAAACTTGCTTGCCCGCCTGCCGCATTCCATAATCAGCCGCATGGCTTTGCTGTAATCGCCGGTTTCGTAAGCGTCCGCAATTTCCTTGCCGGCAGCGGCGGCTTGTGCGAAAAGTCCTCCGTCTTCGGGATAGTGTGCCGCCAATCCCGAACAGACGGCAGCCCCTTGTCCCTGTGCAACAAATTTTGCCGTCCGGGAAGCGAGGTTCACCACATTTCCGACCAAATCGGCATTAACTTTCGATTCAAATTCCTCAAAACTTAAATCAATGTCGTCTACTTTGTTCGACAGTTTCGAAGCATAGTAATACCGGAGATAAGCCGGATCGAGATGTTTCAAATATGTTGAAGCCAAAATAAATGTTCCCCGGCTTTTGGACATTTTTTCGCCGTTGACGGTCAGAAAGCCGTGGATGTGAACCTTTTTCGGCAGCGTGAAACCGGACACTTTCAGCATGGCGGGCCAAAACAAGGTGTGAAAATACGTAATGTCTTTACCGATGAAATGGTGAATTTCGGGTTGCGGATTACGCCACCAATCGTCAAAGCGTTGTCTGTCGCTGTTTAACGGGGAAGTTCCGTCCGCCTGTTTCCGGCACCATTCCCATGTTGCCGCCATATAGCCGGTCGGGGCATCGAACCAGACGTACCAATAATTGCCGGGCGAATCGGGAATTTCAAATCCGAAATAGGGTGCCGGTCGGGAAATATCCCAAGGGTGCAGCGGTTCTCCCAAGAATTGCCCCGCCAGATAATTTTCAATTTCCGATTGCAGCGCACCGGAATGAACCCACTGATCGAGAAAGGCGTGTTCCGCATCGATGTTGACAAAAAGATGTTTCGCTTTCTGAATGACCGGCACTGTGCCGGTGAGGGTGCTGACCGGCTCGATCAATTCAGTCGGTTCGTAGTGTGCGCCGCAGGACTCGCAATTATCACCGTATTGACCGGATTTCCGGCATTTCGGGCAGATACCTTTGACAAAGCGATCTGCCAAAAACGTTTTCGCTTCAGTATCGTAAAGTTGTTCAATTTCTTTTTCTTCGACAAGACCGGCTTTTCGGATAGCCGTCCAGATTTCGCCGCAGAGGGCTTTATTTTCAGGGCAATTCGTACTGCCGTAATGATCAAATTGAATATCGAAATTCGTAAAATCCGCAAGATGAGCCGAGTGCATGGAGGCAATAATATCTTCCTCTTTTTTCCCTTCGGTTTTGGCACGGATCATAATGGCGGTGCCGTGCGTGTCATCGGCGCAAATAAAAAGGCAGTCATTACCTATCAATTTCTGAAACCGAACCCAGATGTCGGTTTGAATGTATTCGACCAAATGACCGAGATGGATGTGTCCGTTGGCATAAGGCAGGGCGGAAGTAACGAGGATTTTACGTGTCATGGCAGGACATTGTACCATAAAAACGAAAGAGTTTGTAGTTTTTATACTGTGTAGTTTTTATACCGTATTTTTATTCTGCACATTCACATTGTACGCTTATGCGGTATATTTGACGGCATTATGGAACAGAGCGGTGCCGCTTCCTTCTGCCGGAACGCGGCGGAATCGTGTCCAGTGCGGATGCTGTACGGCATCGATGTACCGTTCCGGGTGAGGCATCAGACCGAAAACATGCCCGGTTGCGTCGCAAACACCGGCGACATTTTCTTCGGAACCGTTGGGATTATCTCCGGCTTCGTAACAAAGCGGCAACTGCTGATTTTGCTGTAATGCCGCTAAATCGTCCGGCGAGGAGACCGCAAAGCGTCCTTCGGCGTGGGCAATCGGCAGATACAGGGAATCAATTCCCTGCAAAAAGACACATTTGGAGGGATTGGTGTGCAGCCGAACCCAGCGGTCGGTATACCGCGGCGGTGTGTTCCATGTCAAGGTCATTCGGGCGGGATCGCCGAGCAATCCGGCTTTGAGCAATACCTGAAAGCCGTTGCAGATACCGAGAATCAGTTTATCGGCATCCCGAAACTGTTGCAGTATGTCTGACAAAACGTGCCGGATTTTTACGGCAAAGATTCGGCCGGCTCCGAGATCGTCGCCGAAACTGAATCCGCCGGGGAGACATAAAATGCCGAAATTTCCGAGTATTTCCGGTTTTTCGAGCAGACGATTCAAATGGAGAATATCAATATGTTTGGCTCCGGCAATCTGGAAGGCGCGGGCGGTTTCCTGATCGCAGTTTGTTCCAGATGCACGCAGAATCGCAACTCGGGACATTTTTTGACGGGATTTTTGGATGAATTTTTCGGCGGACAGTTCCGTCCGCCCACATGACAGGATAACAATTATACTCTAATTCGGTTTGGACGGCGATAAGACCGCCGGAATTGATGCTCTTTTTATCAAGCCACGCCCCGAACCGGAAAAAACGCCGGGTGACAGTCCAAACATTCTGCTGCTTGATCAGTTTGAACCGTTTCTCGAAATAATTTTACGGATTCAGGAAGCAGC
>JAIRPZ010000163.1 GCA_031256755.1 Planctomycetaceae bacterium | reverse complement strand
AGATTCCTGAAGGTGTATCTCTGCACACCCCTTTTTTTAGAGATAAGTTTGTCGTCCGGTTCCCGCTGTTTCACGCCGGAAAAAATTAACGGGAACTGTTCCGGCGTTTTCTTGTTGTTGGCCTTCACCTGAAAAATATAATCTCGATGATATTGATAAATCACTTCAAGCAGCGGACGCTGCCTATAAACCGCATCGCCGGTCAATATCGGCAACGCCGGATACAGTTGAAGCAACTCTTCCAGATGTTTCTTTAAGCACGCCGGTTCGTCGGTTTTATCGCCGTTCACCGACCACCCCGCCAGACCGGTCTTGCAGGTCTTTGATAGAAATTCTTTTGAGGATTTCGGCGATGGGAGAGATGCCTGCCGGCAGACCGGGTATGACGATGGTGATGACGGTGTGAAACGGGTGGGAGACCCCGTGTTTTGACCGCGGGGCGGGGACGCGGCGGAAGCATTGCAGAAGTCGGGCGGCGGCGGATGTTTCGGAAGAGGACATTGCGGACTCCTTTGTATTTTGGGAACGGGAAATAAGTCTCTGTGCTTAATACGAAAGAATAGCAAAAATGTCAGGTAAAAATTCGCAATTCAGAAAACTACGCAACGGACTGGGACGTGCTGTCCTGCACTGCCGTTTGGTATAATGAAAAAAATTAACCCGGTGATTTTATGTCTGTTTTTGTTCTGGATGCTCACGGTTTGCTGTATCAGTTGTTTCACGCCCTGCCGCCGATGACTTCGCCGCAGAGCGAACCCGTCGGTGCCGTCTATGGCTTCGCCAAAGACCTCTTTTCGCTCCTCGGACAGCATCAGCCGAAATACTTGTTTTGCGCCTTCGATTTGCCGGGCAAAACGTTTCGGACAGATATTTACCCCGCCTACAAAGCGAACCGCAGCAAAATGCCGGAAGACCTGCGTCAGCAAATCGGATTTGTACATGAACTTCTGGACGCTTTCGGCATTCCGCAACTGTCCTGCGCCGGTTATGAAGCCGATGATGTGATGGCTTCCGTTGCCCGGATGGCGGCCAGACGGGGACTGGACTGCGTCGTTGTCACCAGTGATAAGGACTGCCGGCAACTGATCAATAACCGCGTTTCGCTTTTCAATCTCCGCAAACAATCGTTTTACCGGGCAGAGGAGTTATTGGCGGACTGGGGCATCAAGCCGGAACAGGTTGCGGACTATCAATCGTTAGTCGGCGATCCGACCGATAATGTTCCCGGCGTGCCGCTCATCGGAGCGAAACTCGCTTCGGAACTCCTGGTCCGCTTCGGAACGCTGGAAAACATTTTTGATCATATTTCGGAAATTTCCGGTCAAAAACGGCAAGACACCCTTCGCAGCAATAAAGCACTTGCGCTGTTAAGCCGGAAACTGGTGACACTGAATTCCCGCGTGCCGCTTGAAATCGGCTGGACTCCTTATTCCGGTTTTGACCGGGCAACATTGCGGACGCTGTTTCAGCGGTTCGGATTTAAGTCGCTGCTGGGGAAATTAGAGGACAATGCTCCGCGTGCCGGCGGCGGTTTTGTCCATTCTGTGAAAACCGAAACATCTGCCGGTTTGTGTCTGCCGCTGCCCGCTCACCGTTCACCGCTGGCAGCGGCAGTTTATCATCTCATTGACACGCCGGAAAAGTTTGACGGATTTTATGCGCAGTTCAAAGAACAGCCGGTTTTTGCCTTCGACACCGAAACCGTCCCGTCCGCACCGCAGTTCGATGCGACTTCGCCCCGCTACACCGAACTTGCCGGTCTTTCTTTCGCTTGGAACGAAACCGAAGCGTGGTATCTTCCTGTCCGTTCCCCGCTCGGCACGCCTTGTTTATCGTTACAAAATGTTCTCGCTGCACTGAAACCGGTTCTTGAAAATCCGCAGGTGCAGAAAATCGGACAAAATCTGAAATACGACATCATTGTTCTGCGCAATGCCGGTATACGGGTTCGCGGAGCGGCTTTCGACACGATGCTTGCCGACTATCTGCTTCGGAGTGAAATGGCGCATAATCTTGACGATATGGCGGAACATTACTTGCGGCACCAAACTATCCGAATCGAAAACATTATCGGCAGCGGTAAAAACCAGAAGCGAATGGATGAAGTGATGACCGATACGATGGCGGAATATGCCGGTGAGGATGCGCTCGTAACATGGTTTTTGTACAAAATCCTGAAAAAGCAAATCGAATCCTTCCCGGAATGGAAGGAATTATTGTACAAAATAGAACTTCCGGTGATGGAAATACTGGCGGAGATGGAATTCACCGGCATTACGGTCGATACGGCACTGCTTAAAAATTTAAGCGGACGGTTTGCCGAACAAATGCGGACGCTGGAAAATGAAATTTACACATTGGCGGGGCATGAGTTTAACATTGCTTCGCCGAAACAGTTGGCTGCGGTGCTGTTTGACGAACTTGGTTTGCGAAAGGTGAAAAAAACGCAAACCGGTCAGAGTACCGACATCGGCGTTTTGGAAGAGTTAGCGGCGGATCATCCGCTTCCGGCAAAAGCGGCGGAACACCGGCAACTTGCAAAACTTTGCGGCACTTATGTCGACGCACTGCCGATGCTGGTGCATCCGCAGACCGGCAGAATTCATACGTCTTTTAATCAGGCGGCAACGGCAACCGGACGATTGAGTTCGAGCAATCCGAATCTGCAAAACATACCGGTACGGACAGCGGAAGGCAAAGAAATCCGTTCTGCGTTCATACCGGGCAAGGGCTTTGATAAATTATTGTCGTGCGATTATTCCCAGATTGAACTGCGGGTGCTGGCTCATTTCAGCGGCGATGAGATGCTGTGCGAATCATTCCGCCGCAACGAAGACATTCATGCAAGAGTGGCGGGCGAAGTGTTCGGAGTGCCGCTGGATCAGGTTGATTCCGGTATGCGCCGGACGGCAAAAGCGGTGAACTTCGGTGTGATTTACGGACAAACGGCTTTCGGTCTTTCCCGGCAACTCGGCATTGATCAAAAGGAAGCGCAGCAATTCATCGACAACTATTTTGCCAAGTATCCCAGTATCCGGCAGTATGTAGAATCGGTGCTGGCGGATTGTTTAGCGAAGGGTTATGTTTCCACGCTTTCCGGCAGGCGGCGTTATTTCGGCAAAGGGACTATCCGTCCGGCACGGAAAGGCGTGCTGAACGGAGCGGAACGGATGGCAC
Organism: Planctomycetaceae bacterium; assembly: GCA_031256755.1. Taxonomy (GTDB): domain Bacteria; phylum Planctomycetota; class Planctomycetia; order Pirellulales; family Thermoguttaceae; genus WRKP01. Next base: position 7,480 of record JAIRPZ010000163.1, on the reverse strand, counting down.
TTAACACGGTGATTCAAGGCACAGCGGCGGAGTTAATGAAACAAGCGATGGTGCGTCTCCGTGATTTGGATTCATTTGAAGCGAATTTACTGCTGCAAATTCATGACGAATTGGTCTTTGAAGTTTCGTCAAAGGATGCCGGACGATTGACGCAATATGTTACGGAAATTATGCTTTTGGATCAGCCGCTGCGTGTGCCGCTGATTGCCGATGCGGAAGTGACGGAACGCTGGCGGTGAAAATGTCCGCTCTTCCCTTTATGAAACGGCAAGTCCCCGCAATGCCGTCTGATGCCGGGAAATGCCGCCGAAATTAAACGGAACAATCAGGGACTTCATCGCAGCCATCGGGCGGCATCTTTTGCCCAATAGGTCAGAATGATGCTTGCGCCTGCACGGGTGATTGCCGTCAGTGATTCCAAGACGACTGCCTTTTCGTCTATCCAGCCGCGTTCCGCCGCCGCTTTGACCATACTGAATTCGCCGGAAACGTTATATGCCGCTGTCGGAACTCCTTCGAATCTGTCCCGAACCATTCGGATAATGTCGAGATAAGCCAATGCCGGCTTGACCATCACGATATCCGCCCCCTCTTCCAAATCAAGCGACACTTCCCGCACGGCTTGGGCGGCGGAAGCGGAAAAGTCCATTTGATACGACCGGCGGTCGCCGAATTGCGGTGCGCTCCCCGCTGCTTCCCGAAACGGTCCGTAAAACGCACTGGCATATTTTGCCGCATAACTCATAACCGGCAAATGAGAAAAACCGGCATCGTCCAAACCGGTGCGCAATGCGTGAATCATTCCGTCCATCATTCCGCTGGGAGCAACGATGTCGGCACCGGCGCGGGCGTGAATCAGCGTCTGCCGGACGAGATTTTGTAACGTTTTATCGTTATCGACATCAATGCGTCCGTCCGGCGTTTTGCCGACGACACCGCAGTGACCATGGTCGGTATATTCGCAAAAACAAACGTCAGTGAGTACGAGAAGTTTATCGCCGAGCGAGTCTTTCACCGCCCGCACGGCTTGAGCAATAATACTGTTCTCGTTCATCGCTTCGCTTCCCCCGGCATCTTTCGTATCGGGAATACCGAAGAGGATGATGCCGCCGATGCCCAGCGAAACACATTCTTTTGCTTCCTTGACGAGTTCGTCAACGGAGAGTTGAAAATGCCCCGGCATTGCGGCAATCGGATTTCGGATATTTTGACCGGAACGGACAAAGAGAGGCAAAATAAATCTGTCTGGCGAAAGCACCGTTTCGCGGACAAGTTTGCGGACAGCGGGAGAATAACGCAGCCGCCGGAGACGGACAGTGGGGAACGACATCAATGATTTATCAAAATGTTGCAGGAAGACCGGTTGCAGAACTTATTATATCAGATCATGCCGCCGCCCGGCAGGCCTATCCTACGGCAGTTTGACGACCTGACCGGTTTGGGCGGCTTTGTAGATAGCCGAAATGACCTCGACACTCCGCCGTCCTTCCAAACCGTCTACGACAAGTTTTTCTTTGCCGTCAATGGCCGCCGCCATGTTTGCAAACAGTTTGGCATGTCCGGCAAAGTTGATCGCTGACGGATCAGACGCTCCGCCGCCGCCCGATTTCCGGTTCGTCATGGCTTCGAGAACCTCCGCATCGGACGGCAATTTGTCAGCAAAATCCCATTTCACAATGTCTTCTTCTTCCAAAACCGCCGATCCTTTCGATCCGCTAATCTCGACACGCTTCAAATAGCCGGGATACGATGCCGTCGTTCCGACCACCGTTCCCAATGCCCCGTTGACAAACTTCAAAACGGCAACTGCCGTATCTTCGACCGCGATTCTTTCGTGAGCGAGTAAAGCGGTATGGGCAGACACTTCGGCAACATCACCCATCAGCCAGATCAGCAAATCAATCGTATGAATCGCCTGATTCATTAACGCGCCGCCGCCGTCAAGTTCCCACGTTCCCCGCCATGCCCCGCTGTCATAGTATTCCTGCGTCCGGTACCATTTCACTATCGCATCGCCGAGTGTCAATTTGCCGAATCGTCCGCTGTCGACGGCGGCTTTGAGCGTCAGCGAAGAGCGGTGAAACCGGCTGTGGAAGACGGTCGCCAGTTTGACATTGTTTTTTTTGCAGGCGGCAATGATTTTGTCGCACCGTTCCAGAGTGATTTCGAGCGGCTTTTCCACAATGACGTGCTTACCGGCTTCGGCGGCAGCGAGGGCGGGATCGAGGTGTGCGCCGCTGGGTGTACCGATGGTAACAATGTCAATGTTCGGATCAGCCGTAAATTGTGCGAGGTTGTTGTACGGTTTGCAGCCCGGATATTGGGAGGCGAGTTTTTCAGCGGCTTCGCTCCGCGTATCGAAGCAGGCGGTCAGCGTTGCGCCGGCGGCTTCGATGGCTTTGGCGTGAAAATGGGCGATCATCCCGCAGCCGATAATTCCGAAGTGTTTGGTCATGACAAAAACAGAAACAAGGAACAAAACATTTTAATCCGTTCATTGTCCGTGACGGCGGCACGATTGTCAATAGTCCCTCACAAAGCGAGGGAGCCGATGATTTCGGCAACCGATTTCACCCCCAGTTCGGCAAGTGCCGCCGGTAAAGCGTCAATGATCTGCATCGTTGCCGCCGGATTGTAAAAATTAGCAGTGCCGACCTGAATAGCCGACGCACCGGTCACAAAAAATTCCATCGCATCGTCAATCGTACTGATCCCGCCGATGCCGATCACCGGAATTTTCACCGCACAGAATATCTGCCGCACACACCGCAGCGCAATCGGTTTCACGGCGGGTCCGCTCAAACCGCCGAATCCGTTGCCCAGCCGTGCTTTGCGGTTCCGCCAGTCCACTGCCAAACCCAAACACGTGTTTATGGCTGACACGGCATCTGCTCCGCCTGATTCCGCACCTTTCGCAATTTCACCGATATTCCAGACATTCGGCGAAAGTTTGACAATCAGCGGCAGCGTCAGAGATTGCCGCATGGACCGGACAACTTGTTCGCACAATTTCGGATCCGCCGCAAAATCCACGCCGCCGCTGACATTCGGGCAGGAAACATTGAGTTCAACGGCATCAATGCCGGCGGCGGATTGAAGTTTTTCGCCGAAAACAGCACACTCGCCGATGTTTTTGACCGCAATGCTGACAATGATTTTCGTGCGGAGTCCGGCAAGGTACGGCAATTTTTGCTGCAAAAATTCGTCAATGCCGTCATTGTCGAGTCCGATGGAATTGAGCATTCCTGAAGCGGTTTCGACTGTTCTCGGCGGGAGATTGCCGGGGCGAGGGGCAAGCGTTACGGTTTTCGGAATCACCGCTCCCAGCCGGGAAAGATCGATGACGTTCTCCATTTCTTGAGCGTAACCGAATGTTCCCGATGCGGTAAAAACCGGCGGCAGAAATTGACGGAGAAAGGACATAAAACAGCGGCAGAATCACAAAAAGGAAAGGAAATGACGGGTTCGTTTCTGTCCGTTTTCCGTGAAAGAAACAGAATTCCGCTTCTTTTAAGTGTAGTAAAAAACGCCCGGACTTGCAACCGCTGCATTGACTGCCGCAGAAACAGAAACGGCGGACTGTCATTACAGTCCGCCGCTTTTTAACAGAAAACGGAAACCGGCGGCAGAAGCCGGTTCTGTATCCGTTTTATCCGTTTAGTACATATCTCCGCCCGGCGGCATTGCCGGAGCGGCTTTGTCCTCCTTCGGAATGTCCGCAACCAGCGCATCACTCGTCAGCATCAGCGAAGCAACACTCGCCGCATTCGTTAATGCCGTCCGCGTAACCTTCGTCGGGTCAATCACCCCCGCCTTCACCACGTCTTCATACACATCCGTCAAAGCATTGTAGCCGAAATTGCCCTTGCCTTCCGCAACCTTTTCCGCAACAATACCGCCGTCTTTGCCCGCATTTTGCGCGATCTGCGTCAACGGTGCGCGGCACGCACGTACCACAATGTTGTAGCCCGTCTGTTCGTCTGCGGACAACCCTTCCGGTTTCGCCGCCGTTGATGCACGAAGAAGGGCTACGCCGCCGCCCGGCAAAATCCCCTCTTCCACCGCCGCACGAGTCGCATGCAGCGCATCTTCAACACGGGCTTTCTTTTCCTTCATTTCGCTTTCCGTGGCCGCTCCGACCATAATCTTCGCCACGCCGCCGGAAAGTTTCGCCAGACGCTCTTCCAGTTTTTCCCGATCATAATCGCTGGTCACATTGCTGATTTCACGGCGAATCTGCTCAATCCGTCCTTTGATCGCATCGTTCTTGCCGCCGCCTTCGATAATCGTCGTGTTGTCCTTGTCAATCACCACCCGCTTGGCTGTTCCCAAATCGGTCAGGGTCAGCGACTCCAGTTTGCGTCCCAGCGATTCAAACAGGACTTGTCCGCCGGTCAGAATACCGATGTCTTCCAGCATTGCTTTCCGCCGGTCGCCGTAGCCGGGTGCCTTGATCGCCGCAATTTTCATCGTGCCGCGGAGACGGTTGATGACCAGCGTTGCCAAAGCTTCGCCGTCCACATCTTCCGCAATGATCAGCAGCGGACGACCGGTATTGACCACCGCTTCGAGAATCGGAATCGCCTCTTTGATGTTCGAGAGTTTCTTTTCCGAAAGCAGAATGTAGGCGTTTTCGAGAACACATTCCATCTTCTGCGGGTCAGTAACGAAATAGGGAGACAGATAGCCTCTGTCAAACTGCATGCCTTCGACCCATTCGACTTCGGTCTTGAGCGATTTGCCTTCGTCGACCGTAATTACGCCGTCTTTACCGACTTTTTCCATTGCATCGGCGAGCAGTCCGCCGATTTCTTTGTCATTATTGGCGGCAATCGTTCCGACTTGTGCAATTTCGGTCTTACTGTTTTTAACGCTGACGGACATGCTTTTCAGTTTCGCCGTGATGTCGGAAACGGCTTTGTCCATTCCGTTTTTCAGACCGAGCGGATTGACTCCGGCAACGACGGCTTTCATGCCTTCGTTGAAAATCGCTTCCGCCATAATGGTTGCCGTTGTGGTTCCGTCTCCGGCGATGTCGCTGGTTTTCGAGGCGACTTCACGCACCATTTTGGCACCCATATTTTCATAGGTATCTTCGAGATCGACTTCTTTCGCCACGGTCACGCCGTCTTTGGTGACGAGCGGCGAACCGAAGGATTTCTGAATGATAACATTCCGTCCTTTGGGACCGAGTGTCACTTTAACGGCTTTCGCCAATTTCGTCACGCCGCGCCGCAGTGCTTCGCGGGCTTCCTGATCAAACGCAATCATCTTTGCCATCGTATTGTCTCTCCTGTGTTAGGGGTTAAAAGTTCGGGGAAAAGTAAAAACCGGGAATGGAAAATGAAGAATCCGATGCGGCAGCCGTTGGTATTGTGCCGGTTTTGCCGGCGGCTCTTCTTCACGATTCGCCGATTCTCTGTTTTTAATTGATAACGGCGAGAATATCGCTTTCCCGCATAAGGAGCAATTCGTCATCGCCGATTTTGAATTCTTCGCCGGCGTAGGACAGGAACAGCACTTTGTCTCCTTCTTTAACGGAGAACGTGGAGCGTTTTCCGTTATCGAGGATTTTTCCGTCTCCGATGCTGACAATGGTGCCGCGAGCCGGTTTATCTTTGGCGGTATCGGGCAGATAGAGACCGCCCTTTGTTTTTTCTTCAGCCGATTCCCGCCGGACGACCACGCGGTCGCCGAGCGGCTGAAGTTTCGTTCCTGTGCAGGAACAATTGCACGATTCTTTTGCTTTTGACATTTTTTGTATTTCGGGTTTGAAAAATAAATTTTCGACAAAACCAATAATAGCAAATCCTATACCAAATGCAAGAAAATGCAATCTGCTTTATTTTAGGTGTTCTGCGGTTTGCTGCCGTCCGCAAACCTGCCAAAATGGCAGCCCTTCCCTCCCTCCGGCACTAAACCGGCAAAAAGATCATTCGGAATCCGCTGTCCTTCCCGCCGGTATCGCTTACACCGGAATCCTCTTCAATTTCAATACAGAGAACTCCCGAAAATACCCCGCCGTTTAAGCGGAATTGATGCGGTGCCGCTTCCTCATACGTACCGCTGTCAATGCGTGAAACCGTTCCCCGGTCGCCGGAAACCGCCCCTTCATAATCAAGGTAGAACTTCCGGTGATCCGGCAGTTTTTTTGCCGGACAGGAAAACGCCAGACCGCCGGTGTTTTGCGGCGGCACCGACCACGCCGCCAATGCCGGTTCCGTTTCCAGCAGTACGTCCCAATGTTCACCCGCCGGCGTTTGATGCCGCAAAATCACAAACCGGTTCATTAACAGAAAAAATTGATAATTGAAAATTGATGATTGATAATAATGTTACAAAAAGTTATTCCGGTACGGCTTTACTTCCGTTTTCCTGATTTTCAATTATCCATTATCAATGATCAATTTTGATTTTCACGGATGAGGGGTTCCCGTTCCTCACTCACCGGTGAAAATCAGGACTACCATTTCCAAGCGAGACCGGCCTGACCGGTGCTTTGGAACGCACCGCCCCGATCCGTTGCACAATCACCCGTAAAACTGCCGAACAGCGACAGCGTATCGCAAAGGTGATACGCACCGCCGGCACTGAACTGCACAACCGACCGTCCCGGTACCGGTGCAGAAAGTGTTCCGCTCAAATTCCCTCCGCTCAAATCCGCATGTATCTGATCGCCGCAGACATCGTACATATAATACAATTTTCCGTTAAAAACGAACCGATCCCATTCATACCGGAAATCCGCCCCCAAACGCAGGAACGTCTGCCAATAGTCCGAGCCGCCGAACCGGACATTGTGATTATCCGCTGCGGAAGCCAGCCGGTTTCCGTACACATCCACCGCACCGGCAAGGCGTAATTTCCAAGGTCCCCACCAGCCGGATTTGCCCGCTTCAAAATTCAATTCGAGAGAATTACCGTTTACGGACGATTGATAACGGTCAACGCCGCCGTTGATCGTATTAAAACTCCGGTTTATATCAAATTGCTGAAAGCCGAAGTTGACAACCGCACGCAGGTCGGTGCCGTCGCAGGAAATATGCGATCCGTAAAATCCGAAATAGAAATCCTCTCCGTCAACCGTTGCGGCGGTGCGTTCCGCTTTTTGTCCTTCGTATCCGAAAAACGTCCCGATTTGACAATCGGCGGCACGGAAGATTTCCGTCCCGGCTTGGAATCCGTCGCTGATAATGTCCCAGTCCCCGCCTGCCGGCGAGCGGTACTTCGTGCTGCGTCCGATATAATTTCCCCAAGCGGCGCGGACAGCACTGCCGATCGGCGGAATCGACGTGTTTTGCGCACTGATCGGCTGTACGTTATACGCCGGTGCCTGGGCGCGGTATTGATAGCCGTCATAGTTGACCGCCATTAACAGGTGATCGCGGACAGCATTCAACGCCGTGTGCCGGTTGTGCATGACCGCTGCTGCCGAATAACCGTCAAAAGCGGCGGCTTTCAGGGATTTTGCCTGAATGTT
>JAIRPZ010000110.1 GCA_031256755.1 Planctomycetaceae bacterium | reverse complement strand
AATACCGCCTTGCCGAGCGGAACGCCGGTCTTCGTGAAATTGCCGCCGGATGTCTTTAACTCCGCTCTGCCGTTTTCATCTGTAACGGCAGCAGTCGAAAACCCTGCCGCTGTTTCGTTATGCAGAACGACAAAACAATCCGCAACGGGCTTGCCGCCGTCCGACACCGTCACCGTACAGGGAACAAGTTTCGGAAAACCGGTCGGGACTTTTTCGCCGCAGCCGGACAAAAGGATCATGCACAACGCACCATTCAAAATGCAAAATGAGTATAAGTGTTTCATCATGTTTATCGAAATTAATGTAACGTTTAGTCCGCTTGTTTGCAGACGGTTTGAAATAAAAATTGGTGAAAAACCGCCGCAGAAGCGGCGGCTAAACGAACAACGAAATTACGGTTCAACGCTTTCGCCGCCGTCCCGTGTTCCTAACGCTCCCCAAATGCCGTAGTCGCTGGCTCCCGATTTTTTCGGGCGTGCCGCCGTTGCGGAAACACCGCTCGTTAAAGCGTTGATATTATCCGAAACGAAATGCGCGCTGCCGTCAACGTAGGCTCCGTTGACACCGCCGCTGTGATTACTTGAAGGAGCGATCATCGCGGCTCCGGCAACATCATTAGCCCCCATGCAACTTGGCGCATTCGGCGGAGTTATGGTGTTAAAATGTGTTCCCGTTGCATAACCATTTGCCCAAGTCCATCCGAAAACACGGTTCAGTTGATTATAGACCGTTCCTGTATATTCCTTGCCGCTGCGGGCAGCCGCACACAAGTCGGCACGCGATTGATAGTAATCGGAAGGTATGACGGATGTATTAACCGTTGCTGTCCGCCCGATCGTTTTGACCGCAGGATTGTTGTTCGTCAAATGTTCGCTTAACATGATCGTATTGGACGTTCCGTCTGTAACATCGGACATACCGTAAGTCGGGTTGCCGAACTGCACCATAAATTGCAATGCACCGCGGCATTCGTTGGCATAAGTGTTCCAGGCATCATCCGTGTTAGCCCAAGCGTGAGGAGATTCAGAATCGCAAGCACGGTAACTTGTCATATAAAGGTTGCTAAGTGTCGGCAATGCCGCAATGTCGTCAGACGGACAAACGAAACTGTTGACTAACGAAGGAGCAAAAGCGACCGGGTTCTTGTCGGCTTTCCAAAAGGCGCAATAGTCATCGTAGAGTGCGGACTGCTCGATGGAGGGCAGTATTTCGCATTGGAACGACCAAGTTCCCCTAGCCCGCTTATACCAATTTCCCGACCCCGGCAGTTGGTTCTGTGCGTCGTGGAAGTTATGGCACGCCAGTGCGAGTTGTTTGAGGTTGTTCTGGCACTGCATTCTTCGCGCCGCTTCACGGGCAACTTGAATAGCAGGGAGTAAAAGAGCGATGAGCATGCCGATAATGGCAATCACGACGAGGAGTTCGATAAGAGTAAACGCCGCAAAATAGACGGCAGATTGCGGATGGCAGACGGCAGCAGAAGGATTACCGTCTACGGTCTGATGCCCGGCGAGTTCAGATTGTCCCCCCCCCCCGTTCTTTTGCCTATTTTACTACGCATTTCAGCGTTTTTGAGGATTTTGCCGGTGATTCCGGCAGAGATTCTGCACAATGGTTTTGATCTGTTCGCGTTCATAATCATTTGGCTGGTTAATGAAACTATTTTTGTACAACTGTTGTACAAGAGTAGTTTACCATGAAACGAAAGATTGTCAAGAGGATTGGCAAAAACGGGAATTTTTTTTATCCCGCCGGTTTTAATGAAACGAGCGGCAGCGAATATTCGCCCGCCGCTCTCAAGAACGCCGGCAAAAAACTACTTCGCAACAACCTTGACCATTTCGAGGACTTTGTTGGAATAGCCCCATTCATTGTCGTACCAACTGACGATTTTCGCAAAGTTCGGATCGAGAATGATGCCCGCCTTCGCATCGTAAATGGAAGTCAATGCACAGCCCCGGAAGTCCGTTGAAACGACCGCTTCTTCGGTATAGCCCAAAATACCCTTCAAATCCCCTTCGGCAGCGGATTTCATCGCTTGGTTGATGGCATCTTGTGAAGCCGGCTTGTCAAGTACGACTGTCAGGTCAACAACCGAAACATCCGAACTCGGAACCCGCATCGACATGCCGGTCAGTTTGCCTTTCAATTCCGGCAGCACGACACCAACTGCTTTGGCAGCACCCGTCGAAGACGGAATGATGTTTTCCAAAATTCCGCGTCCGCCGCGCCAATCTTTCATGGACGGTCCGTCAACGGTTTTCTGCGTTGCCGTTGCGGCGTGAACCGTTGTCATTAAACCCTTCACGATGCCGAATTTATCGTTCAGCACTTTGGCAACCGGTGCCAGACAGTTTGTCGTGCAGGAAGCATTGGAAATAATCGCCTGTCCGTTGTACGTTTTGTGGTTCACACCGTAAACGAACATCGGGGTATCGTCTTTTGACGGGGCAGACATGATAACTTTTTTGGCACCGGCTTGGATATGCTTATCGGCTCCTTTATCGCCGTCTTTATTGAGGAAGATGCCGGTGGACTCGACAACGACAGTTGCGCCGACATCGCCCCATTTCAGGTTGGCGGGGTCTTTTTCGGCAGTCAGCCGGATTTTCTTGCCGTTGACGAGAAGGTTTGTGCCTTCGACCGACACTTCGCCTTTGAAACGCCCGTGAACGGAATCGTATTTGAGCATGTAAGCAAGGTAGTCCGGTTCGAGAAGGTCATTGATGCCGACAACTTCGATGTCAGCGAAATTCTGCACGGCGGCACGGAAGACCATTCGACCGATACGTCCGAAGCCGTTGATTCCAACTTTAATAGACATGGAAAATTCTCCTATATTGTTTGGGGTAAAGGGATGCTTGACCGGAACGGCACCGCACCGGCACCGTATTCACAGTCCCTGTTATTGTACCGGCTTGACGGGACTTTGCAAGAGCGGGGGGACAAAGTGCCGTCCGCTCTTGCAGCGGTGAAGATTCGCGAGGTCAAATCTTCTCAACGGCGTGGAACCGGCAGGAATCCGCACAGACTCCGCAGCCGATGCATTTTGCCGGAAGGATAGTGTGGTGCGATTTCATTGTTCCCACAATCGCTTCCGCCGGACATTTTTTAGCACACAAAGTACAACCCGTACATTTGTCAGTAATGTGATATTGAATCAGTTCCGCACACGCCTTTGCCGGACATTTGCGGTCATAAACGTGGGCTTCGTATTCGTGCCGGAACCAGCGAAGCGTGGAAAGCACCGGATTCGGTGCCGTCTGCCCAAGACCGCATAAGGAAGTGTCCCGGATTGTTTCCGCCAGTTGTTCAAGGTTAATGATGCTTTGAAACCGTTCCAGTGTTTGTTTGCTCGTTTCGTTTTTTCGTCCGCGGGTAATGCGGACCAGCGTTTCCAGCATCCGGCGCGTTCCTTCCCGGCACGGAACACATTTGCCGCAACTTTCCCGCTGAATGAAGTCCATGAAAAATTTCGCAACATCCACCATACAGTTGTCTTCATCCATCACGACCAAACCGCCGCTGCCCATCATTGCACCGACTGTTTTCAGCGATTCGTAGTCGATTTCGATGTCCAAATGCGATTCGGGAATACATCCGCCGGACGGACCGCCGATTTGCACCGCTTTGTACGCCTTCCCGCCTGCAATGCCGCCGCCGATAGAAAAAACCACTTCCCGCAGCGTTGTTCCCATCGCCACTTCGACCAGACCTGTCCGGGCGACTTTGCCGGATAAAGCGAAAACTTTCGTCCCTTTACTGCCCGCTGTTCCGGCAGAAGCGAACCAATCCGCACCGTTTTTCATTAAATCGGGAACGTTGGCAAGTGTTTCCACGTTGTTAATAATAGTCGGATGCCCGAACAAACCGGAAACCGCCGGAAACGGCGGACGGGGACGCGGCATCCCCCGTTTGCCTTCGATACTGTGAATCAGTGCGGTTTCTTCGCCGCAAACGAAAGCACCCGCTCCTTTTTTGATGATGATTTTGAGAGAAAAATCACTGCCCAAAATCTTTTCGCCGAGCAGATTATTCGCTTCGGCATCGGCAATCGCCTGTTCAAGGCGGCGAATGGCAAGCGGGTATTCCGCACGGATGTAAATGTACGCTTTGTCCGCACCGATAGCATAAGCCGCAATCGCCATCCCTTCGAGAAGACGGTGCGGGTCGCCTTCAATAACGGCACGATCCATAAACGCACCGGGGTCGCCTTCGTCGGCATTGCAAATGAGATACCGTTGCGTGTCGGCGTTATTCCGGGCAAATTTCCATTTGACACCGGTCGGAAAACCGCCGCCGCCTCTGCCCCGCAAACCGGACTTTTCGACTTCGGCACAGACATCTGCCGGATTCATGGCGGACGTTGCCGTTGCGGTGTTCTGACTGCCGAGGACTTTATAAAGTCCCTGATAGCCGCCGAAAGCAAGATATTCGGCAAGTTGTGCCGGGTCAATAATGCCGCAGTTTTTCAGCACCCAGCGGGTTTGCGGACCGAAAAACGGATGCTCATCAATAAATTTGACACCGTCCCATGCTTTTTGATTTGGCGTGCGGAATTGCCCCAAAATCAAGTCCTTCGGCGGGGCTTCGGCAAAAACGGCATCGAGGAGACCGGCAACTTTTTCTTTGGTGACGGTTTGAGTCATCAATCGGGTTCTGCCGGGGAGTTGAATATCCACGAGGGGTTCCATGGCGCAAAGACCGATGCAGCCGACTTCGATGATGTCGGCATCAATATTTTTTTCGGCGAGGTATTTTTTAATTTCTTCGAGCGTGAAGGCGGCACCGGCACCGAGACCGCAGGTTCCCATGCCGATAAAAAGTGTGGGTTTTCGGACGTTTTCGCGGCGGAGAACGGACGCTTCGGCTTGCCGGTTCGTATCGGGCGGATGACTGCCTTGTATGAACCAATTCAAAAATGCTTTATCGAGTGACTTTGTCTGCATAATGAAATTCGGAAGAGAGGGAGGAAACGTGCGTCCATTATATCAAAAAACGTATGCGGCAGGCGAATGCCCGCCGCTCTCATTTCACTTTCCGTTACCCCGTCATTGATACAGAGCCGACCGCACCGTCCGCTTTCGCCGCATTGACACCGCCGCTGTGATAACTGCTCACCGTACATATTGTCTCCCTTTCATAAGAAAATCCTTTCGATTCCCAATGAAACAGACAAGTCGGCGAGTTCGGCGGCAGAATCGTATGACAGGCAGCATATATCCATTCGCGCCTTTCACACCAACGCCGCCCGTTGTAGTCCTCTGTCGCATACTAGGTAGTGTTGACACTGTTCTTGCCATATTTTATTTATAAATTTATATTTCGTAATGGAATGGACACACGCACACTACGAACAGATAAAACACTTGCTTCCGAAACAGCGGAGCAATGTTAAAATCGACAACACAATCTTTTTCGAGGCGATGATTCACCTCATCGAAAACGGATTTCGGCGGCGTGCCATGCCGGAAAAATACGGCAAGTGGAACAGCATCTATCGGCGTTTCCTCCGTTGGACGGACAACGGTGTCTTCGACCGGATTGAAAAATATCTTCCCGTTTCTAAAAAAGAAGTTACGTCTTTAGCATTGGACAGCACTTCTATCAAAGTGCATCCTGACGGCTGCGGTGC
>JAIRPZ010000037.1 GCA_031256755.1 Planctomycetaceae bacterium | reverse complement strand
AGAAAAAATAGCAAGACAACTGGTTTAAGACAATCCCCTCAAAATTGTACCGGAAAAACAAATAGGGAAACAAGAGTAAATGTTATCAACAAATCCCCTGTTCAGAGGCGTTTTCACGCCCGTCCTTACCCGCCCTTTTCCTTTTTCGGATTTGTGGTACAATTCAATGCAGGACTGTAGGGGGCTTGAAAATAAAAGCCGCCGGAAGAACTTTTCATTCGGCATTATGCCGCAAAATTATGCCTAATATAGCCAGCGCAAAAAAACGTCTTCGTCAGAATATCGCCACCCGGGATCGGAACCGCTCAAGCCGGTCGTTCATCCGCAACCGCTGCAAAAACGTTATTAAGTCCGTTCAAGCCGGAAATGTCGAGGATGCAGAAAAACTGTTCCGGGAAGCCGTTAAGTCCCTCGATCAGGCAGGGGCGAAACGGATTATTCACAAAAACGCTGCCGCACGCAAAAAATCCCGCCTTTCAGCAATGATCCGAAAAATGAAGGAGAAAGCGAAAGCAGCCGCATAACGCGGCAAGAGCAGCAATGTCGGCAGGCATCCGTCGGAGGGGTGGAGGGGGACAAGGGGACTGACAATGAACACGGCAAGCAACGATCAAAATGTCCCTTTGTGTGCTCTTGACGGGCAGGAACGAATGGTTCACGAATTACAGCGGGATCAGTACCGGCTCTCTGCCGTTCTTGAACTGATCCAAATGACCGACCGGAGCGATCAGGAAATCATCGATCATGCAATCCGTGCCGGAGTGTGTTTGACCGAAAGCACCGCAGGATACCTTGTTCTCCTTGAAAATACCGGCGCAGACATCCCGTTTCGGGCAATCTTTGAAGGCAATACTTTTGATTGCACCTTGCCGACTTTCACGCCGGACGGCAGTCCGCACATTCTCGCTCCCTCGCTGACCGAATGTCTCCGCAAAAAAGAAGCGGTTATTCACGATGATTTTGACGCGCTGCCGGGCAACAGAGCGTTTCCAAGCGGACATTTTCACGTCCGTTCTCACATGAACCTGCCGATTATAATCGGCGAACAACCCGTCGGTATTTTCGGAGTCGGTAATAAAAAGGATCCTTACAATGAGATGGATGTCAAGCAATTAACCCTTTTTGCCAACGGAGTTGCCGGTCTTTTTGAACGGAAACGGCACGCCGAATCACTGAAAAAAGCCATCACCGAAGCGGAAAATGCCAATAAAGCAAAAAGTATGTTTCTCGCTCAAATGAGCCATGAAATCCGCACACCGCTCAACGGCGTAATCGGATTATCCGACCTGCTTTTGGAAACGGATTTGACGGCTAAACAATTTGAATACGCCCAGTTAATCAACGATGCAGGAAAGTCCCTGCTGTTTTTGATCAATGATATTTTGGATTTTTCAAAGATTGAAGCCGGTAAATTAGACGTTGACAATGAAAAATTCGATTTGCTGGCAACAGCGGAATCGGTTCTCGGCTTACTCGCTTCCCGGTCGCAGGATCGGAATCTTGAACTGAACCTCTTTTTAAGTTGGGCTTTGCCCCGAATCGTTCTGGGAGATGCCGGACGCTTGCGGCAAATTCTCCTCAATCTGGCAGGAAACGCTGTCAAATTCACCGAACATGGAGGAGTCCGCATCGAAATTATCCCGGAGTCCTACAGCGATGACGGCATTCTGATCCGCTTCAATGTCCATGATACCGGTATCGGGATTCCGAAAAACCGAATCAACCGGCTTTTCAAAGCGTTTTCGCAAGTTGATTCCTCCACAAGACGCACCTACGGCGGTACCGGACTCGGTTTAGCCATTTCAATGAAACTCGTCCACATGATGCACGGGGAAATCGGCGTAGAAAGCGAAGAAGGAAAAGGTTCGGTCTTCTGGTTCACCATTCCGTTCAAAGTAGAAAAGGAAATCCTCAACTGTTTGCAAAAAGGATCGCCGGCATGTTTGCACATTCCTAACTGTCCGTACCATAAAGAAGGTCTCTGCGATGCGCTGGTGTATTGGGACGCAGGAACGAAGTACAACATACGCGGACGGAAAGTCATGATTATTGATGATAACTCTTCGCAAAAACACACGCTGCAAAAACAGTTGAACGATTGGGGGGTCGAATGTACGCTTTGCGATTCCGCTGCCGAAGCGGCGGAGCGGATCATCGGCAAAGAAGAACGTTATGAATTGCTGATTGTGGACAGCACGCTTGCCGATATGTCGGGAATTAAGTTTATGAAACAATTTGCGGCAGCGGTCAACGAAAAAAACATTCCGCTTCCGCAGATGGTTTTGCTCAAAGTCATTTCGGAAGAAACGGACTTATCATTTCTGCCGGAAGATTATTGTGAAGCGATCAGTAAACCGGTGTGTACTTCGGCATTGTTCGATGCGCTGATGAACCGGTTTTATGCGCAGGATCAGCAGATAGGACATCAGTCCGGCGTGATGGATCCGCGGGCGTTGGAAAGTCATGCAACGCTGATCAAACGCAGAGAAATCAAACAAATGAGGCGGCGGGAGACGGCAGCAATCTTGTTGCCGCTTGCCCGGAACCGGACACTGCATATTTTGATTGTCGAAGATAACAAGATCAATCAGATTGTTGCCAAGAACTTACTGCAAGGAGCCGGCTGTACGTGCGATTTGGCGAATAACGGTTATGAGGCGTGTGTGATGGTGCAGAAGCAGAATTACGATGCAGTGCTGATGGACTGCCAAATGCCGGAGATGGACGGTTTTGAAGCCACCGATTTGATCCGCAAGTGGGAACTGGAACGCGGTCAGGAGCGGACTCCGATTATTGCCTTAACAGCCAATGCAACGAAAGAAGATGTGCAGAACTGTTTCGACTGCGGAATGGACGCTTATTGCAGCAAACCGATTGATCCGGTCAACCTGATGAAGCAGATCGACTTGTGGACGAATCGGAATCCGCGGGAGTGACGCTTTTTCCGCAGCACCGGCGGCTACCGCAGTAATTTCCGCAGCGTGCGGATGGCGGTATTGGCAAGTTCTGTTTCACCGCAGAGAACAAGGTTGGCTCCAAGTTTTTCTAATTTGCTGATATTAGCGGTGTACCGGCACCGCGCCATCACAATACAATGATCATTCTGCCGCCTGACGGCTTCAACAATGTCTTCCGTAAAAGTATCGTCCGGCACGGAAATCACCACCAGCGTTACATAACGGATTTCCGCTAACTGGAGAATACCCGCATCGTTGGCATTGCCTGCTATCGTTTGAAAACCATGCTGTGCGTAAGGATGCAGATTGACCGGATTCATATCAATCAGCGTCACTTCAAAGCCGGTGGTTTCCAAAAAAGTGACCACGCGTCCCCCGATCGGTCCCAATCCGACAACGATAGCCCGTTTGCTGATGTCTTCGGGAAACATTGCGTCTGTTTCCTCATCGCTGCCGTGCGCCGCCTGATGCTGTTCACGCGAGATATTCAGCGCAATCCGAAGGAAAAGCGGCGTGAGCAGAATCGAAGTCAAAGCGGTAAAAAGAATAATCTGATACGTATGATAATCGAACATTTTTGCCGCATATCCCTGTGCAATGAGAATGAACGAAAGTTCTCCCAGTTGCGAAAGTCCGAGTCCCATCGCCATTGCCGGTATGAACCGCAGTCCGAGCAGCCAGAAAGCACCGCCGGCAGCCGCCGTTTTCAGAATCAGGCAGCCGAGAAGCGTTCCGAGTGTGGCCGCCGGCATGTGAAACAAAATATGCGGATCGAAAAGCGCACCGAGCGATACGAAAAAAATTGCGGAAAATGTTTCCCGCATGGCAACAGTAATGGCAGAGATTTGGTGGGTCAGACGCGTATCGCTCAAGACCACGCCGGCAGCCAATGCGCCGAGTGCGCCGGGCAAACCGAGATAACCGGCAAAGGCACACACACCGATCAGCAGGATCATCGTGAAAAGAACGATCAACTCAAGATTGCGGAGAGCCAGCAAAGGCGGAACGCCGAATTTCACAAACCCCATCCGCAAAACAACGATAAACGTTACAAAAACAGACGCTTTCAGGGCAAGAGCGAGCAGGATTGCCGCCGGCGCAGCACTGTCAGGATTGCCGCCGCCGTGTGCCAATGCCGAAAGGATGCTGATCAGCACAAGCAGCGGCACAATGGCAACGTCCTGAAAAAGGAGAATCGCCACGGCACGCAAACCGGAAAGGGACGTAGCCAAACCCATATCTTCAAGGGACTTGAAAACCAGAACGGTCGAACTTAATGAAACGGCCGAACCGAGAACGATGCCGACTTTCCAGTCGCCGCCGGCAAAGTAAAAAAGCAGACCGAAAGGAAGGATTACGCCGAGCATTTGGATCAGCCCGCCGGCAAGAAAGTGCCGCCAGATTTTGACGAGTTCAGACGGCGAAAAATGGATGCCGATAGCAAAAAGCAGTAAATTGGCTCCGAGGTGAGCGAATTGATCAATGATATGTTTTTCCACTTCTTCAGCGTCGGCGACAATCACTTCGGTTTTTGGTTCGGTTTCCGCCGGATGTTCGGAATGGCCGTTTTTCTGCGGAACGGCTTCGCCGGCAGCCGTTGTGCCGGCAGCAGTTGCGCCGGAAATAGTTTCGTTAGTATCGTGCGGGGCAGCGGTGTGAAAGATGCCGAGAACCCCGTTGCCGATGACGGCACCGATGAGAAGATAACCGACGACCATCGGAATACGCAACTGTTTGCAAACAACACCGGCACAGAATCCGGCAGAAAGAATGATCAGCAGATCGAGCAGAAGGCGTTGAATAATACCGGTATCGTCCATGCCGCTTATTGTACACAATAACAATCATGAGTGTAACCCCCTGTTTTTTAACAGCAAATCGCTGTTTCGGGGCATCCGCAGCGCGTGTCTAATCTTTGTTTTTTTCCGTTCCCGGCAGCGGTCTGCGTCTCCATGACGGACGGAAAAACGCAAGAACGGTGAAACCAATAACGGCAAGTCCGATGATGCTTCCCGGTATAAAAACCCACAGCAGAATGCCGAAGGACATCGTCCAAAAATGCGGAAATTGCAGCCATAATTCCCGTAAATTGACCCAGCGGATCAGCAAAAGTACGATGATCGGCATCACCAATATCAAACCGGCTGCGAGATGAACCGCTCCCGAAAAAAAATGTGTCCATGACATTTCTTCCGGCAGCGAAGTCAACGTTATTTCCCGGACAGCACCTTCGCTGTATCCGAAAAAATACCGCATATCCGCCGAAATCCGTCCCTGCCAATAGACCTGCGAAGTCGGCATAGGCATAGTTTTTTCGTCTTCTCCCGCAAAAGATATTTTTTTTCCTAAGACACACTGTTGTTTATTTTCCAGCAATTCTTTTTGTGTCTGGCGGCTGATGGTTTCCGAAAATGCGCCGAGGTATCCCTGTTTTTGCCCTTTTTTTGCCGCCGAATCCGCTTGATTCTGTACAAACTTCGGTCGGATATTTTGCAGTGTTAATGGAAGACGCTGCATTTGGTCATCAATTCTATCGGCAGCGGTATTCCATTCCGATAACCAATGGGAAAACCACCGCTGTAAATCCGCCGGTTTCGATGAGGATACCGAATTCAAAAGGCGGATTAAATGATATTCCCGGATCAGATTTAATCCGATCAGCGTTTGCACCGCTTCGTCACCGCTCAAAGGGGTTTGATGGTTCAGGAATGTACCGGCAATGTCGATATTGAATGCCGGCACATCGTCTTCCAGTGAAAGTGACCATAGTGTTTCCTGTACCGCAATTCCTTCAAGTACAGGAAATTGCAGTGCCGAAGTCCTTTTTTCCTGTTGCTGCCAAACCGGTGCCGGCAAAACGGTACGGAATAAAATACAGAGCCGCTGCGGATAATCACTGCTTCCGATGTAAACCGTCCATCGGTTGCGGTCAAGACGGGTCCGCTGCACCATCGAACCGTCTGCCGAAATTTGGATCAATTCATATCCGCCGGGCATTTGCAGTATGAACGGTTCTTGTCCGCGGTTCTTCAAATCGACCGTTGCAATCCCGAAAACAGAACCGTCCGGCTTAATCAAAAAACCGATGTCGTACAATAATGCGGTCAGCGGCGTTGCCGTTTGATGAGCGGCGGCAGAAAAATCTTCATCTTTTGCCCGGAATATCTGCCGATCTTCCTGCGGCGGACTCTTCAGCGGTTCAAGATTCTGCGTATTCCACGTGATCTTTTCTCCGTTTATCTTTTTCGGCAAGTCGATGATCATTTCCGATGACAAATATTCTTTATTTTTGACAGGAAAGATCGCAGGAATCACCGCCGCCATTCCATGCATATTTACCGGAACAGAGAGGGTGAAATCCAGTTTCTTCCGTATTGGTTCCGCCGGATGCAGCACGAATGTCTTCATACCGCCGGTGCTGCCGACAGACCAAGGAATGTCCGGTTCGATGTTCACCGCAGTCCCGCAGCGGTCGTCCCAGCGGAAAGAAAGCGTTGCGATTTCGCCTTCTTTAATATCGACCGTGCTGTGAATCGTTAACATCCATACGTCTTCATGTTCTTTATGGCGGAACGTTAAACGGGTTTTGATTTTCACCTGCGGATTATTCGCCGAAAGAGTGAAATGCGGCGGTACATCATTGACCGGCAGAGCAAAATTATCTCTTATCCATGTTCCGACGACAGTTGCACCGGAAAAAGAATCCGGCACCGCCGGCACGGTCTCTGAATAGCCCCAGTTGCCTGTGCCGGAATGAACTTCAGCCATGACAGACGGCATGCGGAACAAATTTAATATCAGTGTTGCGGTTTGAACTTCGCTGAATGTTATCAGCGGAACGGTTTTCGGTTCGACATTTGTTTCCGCCTTAAAAAAGCCATGCAGCAAAACCGAGTATTTTTCACTGACCGGACGTTTGAGTAAAATGAGATACCGGTTATCTTTTCCTGCGGCAAACAAGCGGGATTCGACAACCGTTCCGGTGTTGTCCCTCACTTCGCATTTTTCGATCCGCATTCCTTCTTCAATCGTAAAATAATGCCGGAACACGTTTGCTGATGACAAAAAATCTCCGGCGGCTTCCCACTTCGATTCGCCGGCATTGAGCAAAACGGACTGTGTTAACTTGACGGATGTTTCCGGTTTTTTACCGCGGATATTCAGTATCCAATCATTTTCGATTTTGGAAAGATCATATTCTGCCGACAATGTTTCCCTGATTTCCCGGCGGTATCCGTCAAAGAAGGGAGCGGTCAATCCGAATAACGAGTCCTCCAGCAAAACGGAAAATGCTGCCGGTGTTCCATACCAATAGGAGGAAAAACCGGTTCCGCGTCCGGCAATCGGATAGTTAATATCAGTATTTTTATCGGCGGATACTGCCAGCATAGATCGGGTGATTTGCGTATGCAGAACGCGGAAATCCGGCACACGAAGGCGGTATGTGCCGCTAAAACCCCGTAGAATAAAATCGGCACGGAGCGTAATGGTCCCGGAAACCGGCGCGGAAAATTCAATTTTCGTGATGTCTGCCGCATGATCCGTGAGTGTCTCTGTCTTCAGCATTGCCGGAAACTCATCGCACGAAAATTGTCCCGACCGATGCCATCGGGGGTCGGTTTGAATCGTCATGTCCTGCACTTTTCCGCCGCTGATCCGGCAGCGGAACAGCACCTGCATTTCAATTTGCGACGGTTTCGCTTTGATCCAAAAATACTGTTCGGCTTCACTGGTCAGCGTTCCGTTCCGATTGATATTGTCTGCCCACTGGAAAGCAATGCTATCTGCGGGACCGAGATCGGCGGCAACGATCGGCGAAGACGGTGTATTGACAGTTACGGCACCGATGGTTTCGGTAACCGTCACCGGAGGCGTATTCGGCGGAACTGTTAATCGGAGAACCGAATCAGGCACTTTCGGTATCGGAAAATGAACCGCATGAATATCTTTATCATGCAGTACGGTTTTCGGATTCAGATAGACCTCCAATATGTGCTTCCCCGGTACTTCTTTTTCAAGAGTAAAAGAAACAGAACGGGAATTCGGATCATTCCAAACATTCTGAACGGGTTTTGTATCCCAGTAAATTTTCCCCGGTACGGCGGGAATATCCGGCAGAGTCACTTTGACATTGGCCGCATTGATAACAACATCATAGACGGCTTTGAAGTCGTCCGCAAGAATCAGCCGGCTGTCCGCAGCGTTGCGGATTAACGATCCCTGATAAACGGCTTTTGTCATGCTCCAGCGGGGAAGCGGCGACGGACTGCCGGGTTCGGTATTCCGGGCTAAAATATCGAAAAATTCCTTCGGTACATAAACGGTTTCCCCGGTGATGCCGCCTTTTGCATCGGTCGGAAAAAATACCCGGTACGGTTCTTTTTGCTCTGTCGTTTGAGCAGGCGGTGCTGTTTGCGCAGATGACTGATTTATTGTACAAAAAATCGCCGCCGGTACGGTCAGCAGCAGAAAGGCATAACTTGCAGGTACAGACCGTTTTGCAGATTCTTTTTTCTGCCGGATGAGTGCAAAACCGATAGAAACGCATACGCCGAAAAAGGCACCGCTCAATAAGCCGGTATAACATGACGCAGCGGAACGGGCAGCGATTTCCAAGGCGATCAGCAGCCCGATTAAAACTGCCGGCGATGAAAACGGTTTTCGGCTTGTGATCAGCACGGCCCCTAAAAAACATATCCATTGCAGAGCGGCAAATTTCTGCCGGTGAACAATATAGAGATTCTGATGAACATTCATCGGTAATTCATACGCATGCCAATTGTCAAGGAAATCGTTCTGTTCTCCAAGTTGTGACGAGACCGTCCATGGGGCTGCCGAAGTATTCTTCGCAGCAATACCGGCCGTTGTTTTGAAAAGAGCATCGGTTTTCTTTTCGTCTCCCGCCGCCGGCTGCCGGAACGAAAAATAGTCACGCACCAATGCGATGCCCGTTTCCCATACGGAACCATTTGTCAGGTAATTTAATGTCTTGAGATAAGGAAACCGGCTCTGTTCTTTTTCTGTAACGTTATGCCGCAGCAGGACATCGTATTCCGGCGGGAACCGTGAAACCCATTTTCCGGTCAGAATCGGTATATCCGCACCCGGATACATCGGGTACAGTTTCCGTTTTTTTGTCAGCGGATCGTCCTGATAGGAATATTCTACGGCAACGGAAACGAATTTTTCTTTTTCCGGCAGCACGGCGGTCACCGTACCGGTTTCCTGATTGTGTTTCCAAGCGGTTTGCTGTCCGTTGCAGTAGACCGCCGATATGCGGTCGACTCCTTGCGGCAGATTCATTTTCAGCACGTCTTTGCCCTGATTTTCAATGAGAAATAAGGCTTTATTGCGGACAATCCCTTCGGGTTCATACAGCGAATCCAAATGCAGAGACCAGCACCATGCGGGGACGTTCTGTTCTTCCGGCAATAGTTTTTGCAGCGTTAAAAAGACCTGTCCGTTACGGTAGAGTTCTTCCGCAGGACTGTATTGATAAGACGCTTTAATTTCCGCATATTTTCCCCAAGGCGGCGCGGCAATCGGAACCGGATTCAGGTTTTTATTATTGATACGGTAATTCAATGATAAGCCGGATTCAACGGTTAATTCTCCGGTTTGTGCTGATGCCGCAGGCAGCGATGCAAGCGGAACGGCAACGATATTACCGATTGATGCGCTGCACACCGCCGACAGTTCAAACGGCAAAGTTTGTAATTCATCGAAGCGGATTTCCCATATTTCCCCTTTTTGCAGTTCTTCCGGCCGGTGCGGTGCAGCGAAGAGCGGTATGATTTCTTTCCATTCTTCCGGTCGGATTTTCCGGGTGCGTATAAACTGTCCCGAATCCGGTTGCTCGGCAAAAGTCCAGTTCCATCGTCCGTCATCTTCTTTGCCGGACGAAGCAAGCGGTGCAGTAAAATGGACAAATACCCGCTCAACCGCCGAATCAACCGGTTCGCACCGGAACCGGTAAGAAGCAAAAAGCATGTCCGCATCGATAGACATTCTGCCGGATATTTCCGCTGCATAATTCGGTTTCATGCGTTCCAAATCAAACTGCATATCCGCTGTGTCCGCTGTGAGCGGATAAATATGTCCCGCTAAAGACATCGGGCGGCTGCCGATCGTCACGGTTTGCGGTCTATTGATACGCCGCACCCCGTCACCGGAACGGAGCGAATAATCCGTTAATTGGATTTGAACGGCAATGACGTGCTGTTCTCCGTACCGGTTTGGAAATTGAACCGGCGAAAGTTGCGGGAGAGAAAACCGGCTCTGCGGCGGGTTGACAAGGCGGCATGATAACTTCAGCACAGCCGGTTTTTTGCTGCGTAAAGCCCTGCGTAAATGAATAGAAATTGTTTTTTGCGGATGGCGGCGGTTATCGGGCGATAGAACCTCCCACGAAGAAATCAATCCGTCTTCGTCCGCAGTATCCGTTCCCGAAACGCCCGTGTCCGAAACAGAATAATTTGTTACAGAATCAATGATCCAATTTTCTGTAACAGGAAAATTCAGGGTAAAAATTTCCCCTTCGCTGACGCTGCAATCGAGAAAGAGGTCTGCCCGGATGTCGCTGTTTCCCCACTGAATCTGCGATGCGCTGTTGACTGTTATTCGGGGAGGGCTGTGAATAATTTCGGTTTCAATCTGGGCATTTTCATTAAAGTATTGAAACGTAAAAAGTTGCCGTTCCGACCAATCGAAAGCGGATCGCGGCGTAACCTGAATCCCTTGTCCGCAAGCGATATGCCGGGCGAGCAGCGGAACAGCAACGGAAACAGCACAACGGGTGTCCGACCAAAAAACTTCCTGCGGGTCTGTCCGTATCCGGGGAAGCAGCCAACGCTGATTTTCCTGAAGCGGTGCTAAAGATCGGACGGCAATTTCCTGCGGCTCATTTTTTACAGCCGGCGGAATACTGATCTCTATTTTTGTAACAGAATTATTGCCGGGATAAGATGTCCATAAAACATTTTGTCCGCCGTATTTGACTTCGACCGGGCGCAGCGGCGGTTCGATATCCAATGTCAATTTTTTCAGCCGCACATCGGATTTATCGAAAGCAATTCGGGCAACGGTCTCTAATCCCTGCTGCGTCATCGTATAGACGACTGTTTGATGAACGGCGGGTTTTCCGTCCGCTGCTGCCGGCGGCTGATCCGGTATGACGGTGATCGCCGCACTTTTACAGGTTCCCAACAGCACCGTCCAGATATGCGGAGAATTGCTGTTCTTTTCGGGGGGTAAAACAAGTCCGGCGGAAGAAATCAGCGTCATGCCGGCAGGCAAGTCGATCTGCAATTCCGTACCGGAACATGGCGGTACGGTAATGTCAAAAATGATGCCGTTCCGGTCTTCTCCGCTTTCTTTCCGGCGGCTTTGCAGCGACCACTGAAACCGGAGTTTATCGAAAGTTTTATTTTGATCCGGTATAATGACCTGCACTGTACCGGAAGCGTCGCAGGCAACTTCTGCTTCGGAATCGTCCCCCCAAACAGGATTCAGAATCGGCAGCGTTAAGGACCCCAATGTTAAACGGGCTGGTAGCGCAAAAGCCGGTATACTGTTTTCCGAATAATGATTTTGTAACAAAAAAGTTCCGCGACCGTCAATAAGCCGGTTGCCGGAAAATTTTGCATTCAGCACCGTTTTTTTGACCGGCGGCAAACCGGAATTTTTCGCGCCGGCTTTTTGCGGGAATTGTTCGAGATAGCGTTCAAATGTTTCCCGCTTGATCGGAATATTCCTGCCGGGCGGGAAAGGGGCTTTGCGGATTTTATCTTCGGGAATCAGCCAGCGGCGGTATTGAATCACATGACTTTCTTCCGCAGAGTTTTCGTTGTCCACGGCACTCACCGCTGCCGCCGAAAGGAAGACACAAAGAAAGACTGCTGATCCGATAATACCGCCGGTCTGAACAGCCGCACTGCCGCCGGAGCGGCTATTGTGCAGAATGTCGGATTGACCGGCAGCACCTTTTTCCGGCAATGCATCCGGTTCTGCGTCCATAATAACTTCGAGTACCGGCTGCGGTGCGGGTGCGGATGCCGGTTCTTCTTCGTTCCAAGTTTGCGGATACGGCGGAATCCATTGTCCCTGACGGTGAAATATCCGGTAAAGATAACCTGCGGTCAGTGCGGCACAAACACCGAAGACAGATGCCTGCAATATCAGAAGCATCGAAGCGGGCTGCCACACCAGTACCGCAATCAGTGCAATGCCTAATCCAAAAAGCGATCCGGCATATCGGGACTGCGGAATGTAAATCAGGATTAAACCGATCAGCATGGCGGCACTGCTTGAATAAAAAACGATCTCTGCCCGGTCGGCAATCCGAATCGAAACGGAAGAGACCGACGCGGGAGACGGCGGATGCAAACTGCTGTATAAATACTGACTGGCTTTTTTCATTTGCGATTCTGCGTCCGGCAAATCTTCTTCCAATCCGATACGGTCTTTCTTGATTGACGGCGTACGTCCCCAGAACAGACCGTTCCATGTCCAGTCAAATTCCGGTGTCCAGCCGGCAGGCGGACGGATGATGTGTTTGTTTTGCGGTAAGATGATCTGCCAAAATTCACACTGCACCAATACATCTGCCGGAAATGCCGGCAGAGCCATCGCAATATCAGAAGAATGGATTTCAAACGGGTAGCGGTAATCGACCGAAATCTCAATAGGGTTGTGAATTTGTTCCGGTGAAACCGGAATCGTCAGTTTTCCTCCCGGTAAAAGAGACGCATTGTTCACGGCTTTCCGGTCAACCCGGACAGATATTAGATGCAGGTTGACCGCATTCTGCGGAAGATTTATTGTAACAGAATTGCCGGACGGCGTGATACGGTAATAGATTCGGTCCTGCCGGATGGTTCCTGTCAGCCATGTTTGCAGCCAAGCCCGATCAACAACCGATGCGGCGGTAATATCTTTGGACACCGAAACGGACATCGCGATATTCGGCGGCGACTGAACCGACCGATAGGCAGCCGCAGGCGGCGAAAGGGCGGCATCGGCCGCAGATGATGACACCACCGGAGACGGCGGCAAAACCGGACGGCGGCTTTCCCGGAACGGTTCCCAAACCGGTTTGGATTCCTCATGCAGTTCAATTTTATAACCGGCAGGACAGAAAAAATGAATCCGGTGATCGGCAGCCGGTATATTCTCCGGTTTGATAAATCGTAACGAAAATAATGCCGGTTTCTCTTCCGAAACCGAAAGCGGCGGCAGTGTATAATGAAACGCGAGTTGAAACCGGGACATTAAATCCGGCAGTTGAATCATTTTCCGTTTGCAGTTTTCCGAAACTTTACTGGCCGGATCGGCGGCAGTATCGCGCCATTCCAGCGGAACGTTTCCGAGATAAACCTGCACGGCAGCGGTATCTAACGATTTCGGCAGCAAAAAATAAAGTTTATCAACAGGGGCATATTGTACGTTATAAGAAATGGTCTGCGCAATCTGTTCGGCAGAATCAAACAGCCGGACATCGGTCTGCATGGACACGTTTATTTTTTGTGTATGATGAATCATATCGGCAACAAAAACGGCTTTGCCCGATTCCATGCGGTAAAACAGAGTCTCTTGCAGCGGAACAGCCGCCGCAGTTCCCGGCGGTATCAGCCGGCGGGGCTGCCGGGTTAAGCCGGTTGTCCGCTGTTGTTCCGCCGCACCGGAAGACAAATCGGTGTACGAATCATCAAGCGGAATCAATTCTACGCTGCTGTTGACCGGTCGGATTGTAACGGATGCCGGTTCCGTCCATGTAACCTGCGGCTGCGGCAGAGCAAACATAATCCGGTGTTTTTCCTCATTTTTTTGCTGCGCATCCGTCAACAAAGGACGGGTTGCCGAAAGTTCGACCGTGAATGTTCCGTCAGCCGGATTACGCAAGACAACCGTTAATTGACCGGAGGCATCCATATTCACGGCGAGAGTATCGACAAGCCCGTCCGGTCCGGCTTTGCAGTCCCACATGGTGTCCGGCATTTGAATAACGAGATGATCCGCTTTGGGACCGCTGACCGTATAAGTAAACCGGGCATTGAGAACAATCGAATTGCTGATTTGAATTTGATATTCCGGCTTGACGGAGATGCGGGCTTGCGGAGAAACGGCATGCACCCGCAGTTGAAACGGCTGCGAGAGAATTTCAAACCGGACATTGGATCGCGAAGCGGCAGCGTTTTCTCCCGCTGCCGGTACGGTTTCGGTTCGGCGGACCGCCTGAAGCCGTTCACAGTTCAAATTCTTTCCCGGCGGAATGGAAACCGCAAGAAAACCCGTATAACGTTCAACACCGATCACGTCAAAACCTGACAATTCACGCCGAAAATCCGGTTCATCGGAATCAAACGGCTGAACCGTTTTGAGACGTACCGAAACCGGACCAGCGGTCTTGCGGGAAAAATGAACGGCAACCACCGATGCTTTTGCCGTTTCACTGATTTTATAACCGGCAACGTCTGCGTACCGGTCAGTTGTTTCTTTATCCAATTTTGCCCCCGGCGGAATTTGAATCAAAACCTGATCGAAAGTGCCGGAAATACTGCTGATCGGCAAAGTCGCATCGCAAATGGTTGACCGGTTTTCCAGCCGGACATCAATCGATGCGTTTTCAATGAGCAACGCCGGACGGACATCGGCAATTTCGGTTTTCTTTTTCCGCCAAATGATTTCGGTGCTGCTGCGGAGACCGATGATCGTAAACCGGGTGGTCTGTTTGCCGGTCTCTTCAACCGTGCGGTCAACGTACCCTTGAGAGACCTCTGCCTCAATATTCACTGCCGGAACATCAATTTGGAATCGGGAAAGAACAGACACCGGAAAGGAAACAGAGCATTTTCCCTCGCTGTTCTGTCCGGTTCCGTTGGCAGATGCCGACACCGGCAGCCACAGGGAAAGCGAAAGCAAATGTTTTTGATCTGCTGCCGGTTTTTCCCCTTCTTTGCCGGATTGTTTCGGCGTTATCACCGCAACGTATTGTCCGCTTTTCGGATCAATTGTTAAATCGGCTCGCCCTTCTCCGCTGTATTGCAGCGGCGATTGATTTTCCATCGGAAGAATTCCCTCTTTGAAATTCAAAGGAACACTGACCGCATGGAGGACGGAAGTCGTAATGTGGAACCGGACAGATATTTCCGCCCGATCGCCGGCGATTTTTCCCGCCGCTTCGACATAATGAATAATAAACGGAGCCGGTTTATCCTGATCTTTGAGCAAAAACCGGCGGAAATCGTCTAAATCGGTCATCGAAAAACTTCCGGGAGGAAAATAAAGCGACCGATTGCCTTCGGTATCAAAAACCACAACGGCATCAAGCGGGGCTTGCTGAATGATGGTTTTTTCCGGTGTGTCCGCCGCTGCGGTTTCCGCAGGAGGCGGAGAAGGCGTATTCTGTGCGGCAACATCGGCGGAAAAAAGGCAAATGCTGACTCCGAAAAGAATACTGACCGCAAAGCAAAGCATGTTTATCTGCGTAAACGGAATAGACAGCCGTCATTATAATCGAATGAAGGGAGAAGATAAAATAGGCATACTGTAAAAACTTTTCCGGCTTTGTCACAGATCAGAGAAATAACCGGAAAAATCAGAAGAATTAACGGTCAAGCCGCCGCAATGCCTGATACTTTAACGGTGCAAGATTTCGGACGCTGCATGGATGAACGGGCAATTGGACACGAATCGTCATTGCGGAGCCGGCGGCAGCCGGGGAACATCCGCGTCTGCCAGCCGGGACAGCCGTATCGCCGGCGGCGAAATCCAATCCGCTGTCTCATCCGCCGCAGAGGGGTACGTGCGGTTCGAGAGATGCGGCTGGGGCGTATTCTTCTTTTTGAACGGCTGCGCAAAAAAAGGATCGGTATCAAAAACATCGCTGCCGGAATGTATCCGCTGTTCCGATGTTTCAGAATTCGGCATTTCCGGCGAATACAAGGATATTGCCGGATTTTGCGGATTTTGCGTTTGATCCGGCAATGCGGCGTTTTTCCGTTTGGCAAATCGTACCGCCGCACGGTCAAGCACTTCGCAAAATTCGCCGCAAATATCTTTCCGCACGGTCTCGATTTCTTCAACAGTCTGTTTGACGGTCTCCGGTGTTCGGGAAGCCGTCTGGGAAAGGCGGCTGATAAAAGAAACCGTCACTTCAAAATTACCGTCCGCAATTTTTCCCAGTGAAGTATAAAACAATTTCGCCAGCAAATCGGCTCCCGCACTGTCGATCAGAACAAACGCATCCAAATCGCAAACGATGACCGGTTCATGGAGAACATCATGTTTCAGGCGGGTACGCAGGATAATGACGGCTTCTCCTTGATAGGATTTGGCAAGCAGCGGGCCCCGGTATTCCCCTTTGGCATAAAGAATGCAAATTTCATGAGTCCGGTACAATACTTCAACCGCCGCAGCCGTCCCCGATTTTTCTTTGAGGAGATATTGATTTTCTTTAATTTCGCGGAGGGAAATTTGCGTCGCACCAAGCCGCTCCCAAAGTCCGACAACGATGTCGGGATGCTGAATCAGGTATTGATGAATTTCGGGATCGGCAAAGATTGTTTGCTGCGGTAAACGGCGGAAAACCGGAGAACCGGAAACGACACGCCTGATCCTGTTTTGAACGGCAGCCGGTAAATCGTTCCATGGAATTTGTTTCACCGCCGTCCGTAAATCCGAGACCGAAACCGCCGAAGCGGAAGAAGACGAAGACGGGCGGAAATTCAACCCGCCGCTCTCCTCTTTCGGCTGGGCGAAAACAGACGAAATCCCCCAGCCGGTTAGTATACAAACCGAGTACACCAATGTTCGGTAATGCAGGACAAAGCGAAAAAACACGGACAATGAGGGGAGCAGGGGACAAAACATCCCCGAAAGATGGTCAATAACTCCCTCTATATCGGTCAAACCGGCTTATTTCGCCAAAATATTTGTCAAATATCGGTCTGTCCGGTTTGACCGAAAGTCCTGCACCGCCTTTCACGGAAAACGGAACAGAACTACGCTTTGCTCCAAATTTTCCCGACTCCGCAGCCGGCGGCAAACACCATCACCGCGCCGATAAATCCGGCAAGTGCCGTAGAAACCGCCTCTGAAGTCACAACCGGTACCGTGTAATCGGCAAAAGGAGAAACGAACAGCGGAGCGGAGGTCTTCAGAATTCCTAACGATTCGGCAACCCAATTCAATCCGTCCGGTGAACCGGATGCAAACGGACTCAACAGCAGCGTCATCACAACGGCAGCGGCAAGGGGGGCAAGCCACATCCGCCGGTTCGGAACGGAGACAATGTGCGGCATCAGCAGTGCGCAGGCAGCAAACGTTACGGCGGCTTCGCCCAAACCGATCCACGCATGAACCGACAACATCGGCGGCAATATTTTTTGCAGCGGAACCGCTCCGGCAGCGGCCATTTCAACCGAACATGCAAATGCTGCCGCTATGATGGAAATCCATGCGGCAAGACAGTAAGCAACTGTTCGGCGGGCTGCCGAAAAATCCGGTTTCAGGATCAATTCCCGAACCGCAACGGCAGGCAAAGCCGCAATCAATGCCATATTCAGCAGGTTTGCACCAAGTACACTGATACCGCCGTCTCCGAAAACGAAACACTGGGCGGTAACGACCAAGGCCATAGCAAGGATGCCGAAACCGGAACCGAGCAGGGCAACGGCAAGCGTGGCACCGAGAATATGCCCGGAAGTTCCGGGTTGAATGGGAAAGTTAAGCATTTGCCCGGCAAATATCAGGGCAGAAACAGCCGCAAACGAGGCGGCTGCCGGCTTTGTTTGGGATTTCCAGGCGGCATAAGCCGTGCCGGCGAGACCGATAGCGGCGAATCCGGCAGTAACGGGGCAAACAGCCCCTTGTATCATCATATCAGGAATGTGCATAAATGTTCCTCAAAAACGTGACAAAAAACAGGATACCCTCACTAGGGCAAACTTCCGCCATTATACAACATTCGTCAGAAAAAAACAAGCCGTCTGTTTACGAAAAAAAACCGCGGGCATTTGCATGGCACTTTTGGCTCCCCCTCTTGCCAAAAGTTTCGTTTGCCGTACAATGTCCGCCTGAAGGAAGTTTGCGGCATAAAATTGATTGCCTGCCGCAAACTCCGAACACCTTGGGGGCTGGTCAAGTCCCTTCCTAACCTTAACTCACAGAAAGGAAACTTTCCCATGTTTCATACATTCAACACTGCCGCAGTGCAGGAGTTCCGAAACAATCGAAAAAATCACGCAGCAGGCGGCAAGTCTACGCACGCCGGTGCAAATCCCGCCAACGTCGCAACAGACGTTAAAATAGAAAAAATATGGGGGGGGGGGTGGATTTCCGCTCAAACGCAGAAGACGTATGCCGCCCGCTCTCATAACGCCTTCACGCTGGTCGAACTTCTTGTCGTGATCGCCATTATCGGCATGCTGATTGCATTGCTTCTTCCCGCCATTCAGGCGGCAAGAGCCGCTGCCAGACGTATGCAGTGCAGCAACAACGAAAAACAGTGGGGACTTGCGATTCACAATTACCACGAGGCCCTCGGC
>JAIRPZ010000026.1 GCA_031256755.1 Planctomycetaceae bacterium | reverse complement strand
AATTGATCATTGATAATGAGAGAGACAGCAGTTTGCAGACGGCAGCAAGAAAGGGGAAAGATTGCAGGTATCTTTTTTTCTGCAAACTGCCGTCTGATGTCTGCCGTCTTCCTGATTATCAATTTTCAATTAACAGAATAACCTTTAACCATTAACAAATCAATGAAAGCATTAACAGCCATTACATTCCTTATCGTTACATTAACGATTTTCGCAACACTAACAATTTGCGGCTGCGGGAGCGGTGGCGTGCCAGTGAATCTTGTTACCGGCGAGGTACGGTATGACGGGAAGCCGGTCGGCGGTGCGATGGTCATTTTTGTTCCTTCGGCGGATACGGCGGGGACGCATTTTGCCTCGGCTGTTACGGAGTCGGACGGAACGTTTATCGTACAGACTGCGGGAGCCAATGCCAACGGAGCGGCTGCCGGCGAATATATTGTTACCGTAACGAAAACTGCTGCCGTTGATGATGCCGGCAACGAAATTGCTGCGCAAGCGGAAACACCGTCTCAATATGACCCGACCAGACCGGTGACAGAGGAAAGCAGCAGACCGCTGATGAAAAATTTCCTGCCGGAGCAGTACACCTCACGGGAAACCAGTCCTCTGAAAGCCAAAGTGAAAAAAGGGAAGAACCATTTCAAACTGGAACTGGAAGGAAAGTAGAAAATGAAAAGCGGAAAGAACAGCCCTCCGCTTTCATTTGTGTTTTGACAGGATTATCAGGATAATTAACAAAGTAAAAAATTCGGTTTTATTCTGTAAAATCCTGTCCAAATTTGAAGAAACCCTTGAAAATTTTCCTTCACCGGCTATAATGCGGTCTTTACAAGATCGTATCAACAGCGGCAGTGCGCTGCCGTTCATTTTGTCTCCCCATTATGAAAAAAAATGTTGTCATTGCCCAAAGCGGCGGCCCGACTTGTGTGATTAACAGTTCTCTGCGCGGCGTGATTGAAGCCGCAAAAGAATTTGATCATATCGGTACTGTTTTCGGCGGCTGCCACGGAATCGAAGGTGTTCTCAAAGAAGAACTCCTTAATTTGTCCGACCAGCCCGAAGAAGAAATCGCCCTTCTTCGTTACACCCCTGTTGCCGGTTCGATAGGTACTTGCCGGTATAAACTCAAGTCTCGTCAGAAAGAAGATTTTGAACGTGTGATTGACGTTCTCAAAGCCCACAACATCGGATATTTTCTCTACAACGGCGGAAATGATTCGATGGATACGGCTAACAAGATTGCTCAACTTGCCGAACAGCGGGGTCTTGAATTGACGGCGGTCGGCGTGCCGAAAACGATTGACAATGATGTGGGGGCGGATTTAACCAGCGGTACCGGTTCTTTGATTGATCACACGCCGGGCTACGGTTCGACAGCGAAATACTGGCTGCATACCGTTCAATATGCTAATGAAGAAAACAAAGGGTCGTCTCCTGCCGATCCGGTATTGGTGCTGCAAGCGATGGGGCGTAAAATCGGTTTTATTCCTGCCGCTGCCCGGCTTGCCGACCCGAAACGGGAGATGCCACTGCTCATTTACCTTGCCGAAAGTCCCTGTTCGCTGGACGAATTGACGGAACAAGTCCGAAGCAAGGTGAAGGAAGCCGGTCGGTGCATTGTTGTTATCAGCGAAGGATTTAATGTCGGCGAGATTGGAGTCGTTAAAGATGCGTTTGGTCATACGAATTTCAGCGCAAGTCAAATGTCAGTGGCCCAAATTGTGGTGAACCATTTGAATACTCAAGGGATTCCGGCGAAGGGTGCTGCGCGGGGCAATGTACCGGGAACAGATCAGCGGCATTCGATGGCCTATGCTTCGCCGGTTGATTTGGATGAGGCATACCGGTTAGGGCAGAAGGCAATGGAATTAGCGGCAACAGGACAGGGGGGATTTATGTCGGCGATATTGCGTGAGCCGGGTTTGATCTACAATGTCCGGTACGATAAAGTGCCGCTGGAATTGGTGGCGAACAGTGAGCGGACGTTTCCGGTATCGTGGATTTTGCCCGGCGGCTGTGATGTTTCGGATGAATTTATCCGCTATGCGAAACCGCTGGTTGGCGAAGATATGCTGTCGCTGCCGATGATCGGCGGTCGTCAGCGGTTGACGCAGTTCAAGCCGGTTTATGCGGAGAAAAAATTGCCTGCCTACATTCCCGAAGCGGATCGAAAGTGAAAATCTGCCAGCGGCGCGGCGGGATTGCCCGATATACTTGCTTTTTCTCAAAAGTTAAGGTATAATAGGGAAATTGGAGTCCTTGATTCCGCCAACAATCGAAAGTTCCTCTCATCGGGAGTTAGCCGCTATGGATATGTCGTTGATCTCTGAATTCGTTCAGGAAGCCCGCGAATATATTGACGAAATTGAACCCACCCTCATCGAAATCAGCAACGATGCCTCCAAAGCCGGTGCCGTCGATGCTGAAATGATCAACTCTATATTCCGCCTCTTCCACTCCATGAAGGGGAGTGCCGGCTTTCTCGCCCTCACCACCGTTGTTTCCGTTACACACGAAGCCGAATCGCTGCTCGATAAAATCCGCAACGGCAAGGCATCCCTGTCCGCCTCCATTACCGCCACTCTTTGCAAAGCCATTGATCTTTTCCGGGAGATGTTTGAACACATCGAACAGACCGGCAACGATGAAGGTTTTACCGAACCGGCAGCCGCTATTATTGCCGTGTTGAAGAAGCATATTGCCGGCGAAGCAGTGGACGAATCCGAATTGACCGGTATTGCTGCCCCGCCAGCCGGTGAAGAAGAGGAGAAAACGTCCGACAACGGACAGCAAACCGCAGCCAATCACGAGGATTTATCCTTCGGTGCGCTGGCGGACGAGCCGGTCAAACAGCCGATTCCGGTCAATGAAATTGATTTTACTGCCGAAAATGCCCAAGCCGCTGCCACAGCAGTTCCGGTCTCCGCGCCGCCGCAGCCGGCAGCACTTGATGTTGACCCGGAACCCGAACTTGCCGCATTGCAACTCTCTCCCGAAATGCGGCACGGATTTGTTCTCGAAGCAACTGAACAACTCGATGCCGCTGAACAAGCGTTGCTGATCGTGCTTGACCCCAACGAAGATCACGTCGAACCGCTGAAAGATTCCTTCCGCTACATTCATAGTTTCAAGGGGAACTGCGGCTTTATGGGCTTGGTACAGTTGGAGCATTTGAGTCACACAATGGAAACGCTGCTTGATGCACTCCGCAGCGGCGAAATCGGGTCGGACGAAAAAAATATCGGCAAATTGTTGAGTTTGCTCGATGTTCTGCGGGATGCCGTCAAAGATCTCGAAGGAGGCGGAGTCGGCAAAATCAAGGATTTGAACTATCACATTCGGGCATTGAATGCCCTGATGGGAAAAGATGTCAGCAATATGGTTGATCCGGGAGCGGCGGGTGCTGTATCCGCTGTTTCTCCTGTGACCGTAACAACAACGGCGGCAGCGGTTCCTCAACCGGCAACGCCCGTTCCTGCGCCGAAGCCCGCCGCCAAACCGATTACTGTTGCCGATATTTTGCCTGATCACGATCAGGCAAAGCACGTTGCACCGCCTGCCGGAGGTGGAGGAACCGCTGCCGGTGCCAAGCCGGGTCAGCCCGCTGCGGCGGCGAAACAGGATATTCGGGTCGATCTGCATAAACTCGATATTCTCATCAATCTTGTCGGCGAATTGGTCATTGCGGAATCAATGGTAACCCGCTGCCCTGCCGTTGCTCACGTGGAAGACGAGTATTACAACAGAGCCAAGCACCAACTCCGCCGGATTTGTGATGAATTGCAGGATTGTGCTATGTCGGTGCGGATGATTCCTTTGTCAGCAACCTTCCGAAAAATGATTCGGCTTGTCCACGATTTGTCCACAAAGTCCGGCAAGAAAATCAAACTGAACCTCGTCGGCGAAGAGACCGAAGTCGATAAGACCGTTATTGAGCAGATTGCCGATCCGCTGGTTCACATCGTCCGAAACAGTTGCGATCACGGTGTAGAACCGACGGAAGATCGAATCAAATCGGGCAAGTCGGATACCGGTTCGGTTACCCTCGAAGGCAAGCACGAAGGAGGGGAAGTGTGGATTATGATTACGGACGACGGGCGCGGTCTCAATCGGGAAAAAATCTTGGCAAAGGGAATCGAAAAGGGATTGATCGGAACAGATGCGAAGGACTGGCCGGACGACCGGGTTTTCAAACTCATTTTTGAGCCGGGATTCTCGACGGCGGACAAGGTTACGGACATTTCGGGACGCGGTGTCGGAATGGACGTAGTGAAGCGGAACATTGAGAAATTGAACGGGCGGATTGACATTGCGAGTAAGCCGGGGCAGGGTTCAACCTTTACGCTTCGGATACCGCTGACATTGGCGATTGTCGATGCGATGCTGGTTCGTGTCGGCGAGGGAAAATATATGATTCCGACATTAACGATTCGGGAAAGTTTGGTGCCGACAAAAAGTCAGGTTACAGTTACGCCGGAGGGGCGGGAAATCCTTCGTCTTCGGGAAGAAATGGTGCCGATCGTGCGGTTGTATGATGTCTTCGGCTGCAAGCCGGGGGCGGAAAAATTAAAGGACGGCATTTTGATTGTTGCGGAAGACAGCGGACGGTCGTTTGCATTCTTTGTGGATGAGATTATTGGTCAGCAGCAGACCGTGATTAAGGGTTTGCCGGATTATATTGGCGAGAGTAATGGATTCTCCGGCTGTACGATTTTGGGTGACGGAACGGTGAGTTTGATTGTGGATGTGGGAGCGGTGAGTCAGATGACGGGATCGTTCCATGCATCTCCGGTGAACAAGGCGGCGGACTGGGAAGACAGTGCGGCTCCTGTTAAAGACATGTCTTTTGCTGATTTAGAGGCGTTGGTGTCGTAATGCCGCCGTCCCCGCACAGATGATTAACAGATGCAGCGGGCATACGTTTGCCGCCGCCGAACATACAAGATAGGACGTTGACGTTGCGGGCGGCGGGGGTATAATCCCGATTATGCTGCCGATGCCGTTTCTGGAACTCGATACCGCCGAACTTGCCGCCGCTTTTGACGATTGGGGACTGCCCCGCTATCGAGCCGGACAAATCAAACGCTGGATATTCGCCCGAAAAACCCCTCTGTTTGAACAAATGACCGATCTGCCGAAAAGTGTTCGGACATTATTGACCGAAAAATTCGGCAGCATACTGCAATGCAAAGAAATTTCCCGGAAGCAGTCAGACGACTCCTCACAAAAACTATTGCTCGAACTTGCAGACAGAGAACGAATCGAATGTGTTCTCCTGCGCGATGACCGGCAGCACCGGACAGCATGCATCAGCACTCAAGTCGGCTGCGCTATGAAATGCGTCTTTTGCGCCAGCGGAATGGACGGCTTTGTCCGCAACCTCACC
Source organism: Planctomycetaceae bacterium (assembly GCA_031256755.1). Lineage (GTDB taxonomy): Bacteria > Planctomycetota > Planctomycetia > Pirellulales > Thermoguttaceae > WRKP01. The sequence goes on along the minus strand of JAIRPZ010000026.1, from coordinate 3,742 downwards.
AAAGGCGAAATACTTGAACAACTTTTACGTCTCAATCAACTTCTGCCGGAAACAGAACGGTTAACACATATCGTTGTCATGGGCATCGGCGAACCGACTCTGAATCTTGATACCTTGCTTTCCGCTTTGGAAATCATCACCTCGCCGGAAGGACTGGATTTGAGCGTCCGCCGAGTCACGATTTCGACCGTAGGTATCCCGGAAGGCATACGTAAACTCGCCGATGCCGTCCAACAAACCGGCAAGGGCTACAAACTGGCGGTCTCGCTGCATGCCCCGAATGATGAGTTGCGGACAAAGATCATTCCGCAGAACCGGTTCACCGGCATTGAATCCATACTTCAAGCGGCTGATGAATACTTCGGCAAAACCGGCAGACGGGTTACATTTGAATACACATTGATAGACGGCGTAAATGATCGCCCGGAACACGTCCGGCAATTAGCGGCTCTGCTGCGGCACCGGACGGCAATCGTAAACCTGATCCCCCTTAATCCGATACCGGAACCAAATGACCAATCCAATCATTACCGCGCGCCGTCCGAACAAATGGTGCGGCAGTTTGCCGAACAGTTGCAGCAAAGCGGTATTCAGGTCAAAATCCGGTTCCGCAAGGGGGACAAAATTGCCGCCGCCTGCGGACAACTCCGCCGAAGCCGGCATTAAACCGGCTTTCCGTCATTCCTTGTTTTCCAGATCGGCAGCCCGCTGAATATCATATTCTTCCAGCGTAATCGGTTTGACTTCCATCCCGACTCTTGCCCGCTGAACCCCCTTCACGATATACTGTTCGCCCGGAGCCAAACCGCCCTTCACTATCCGCCGCTGAATCTCAATGTCCTTGCCGTTTTTATCTTTGTCTTTGATGACAACAATCTGCCCAAGTTTAATATCCTTGCGGCGAACAGTGTACGTTTCGTATTCCGGTACAGGCGTTCCCTCGTTTCCGCGTTCAATCAAAACGATTTTTTCCCGCACCCCGCTTTTGACCACTTTTTCTTCGCCGCCGGTTTTTTCTTTTTCTTCATACTTTTCTGTAACAATTTTATACCGCAGCGGTTCGCCCATCGCATTCTTCGGCTGATACATGCCCTTGCCGATGACCAGCACGTATTTTGTGTCCAAGTCGGTTAAAATGGCTTCTTCACGGATCAGCACGGCATCTTTGACCGTTTCAAGCGGAATCCGAACCCGGCAAATCTGACCGGGATAAAGCATAAAGTCCTCGGAACCGTCCGTATCAAGCAGCGGATTGCGGACTTCGCCGCGAAGTGTAATCTGACCGGTATCGACATTGATCTGGTTGTCAATGATCGCAATGATTTGACCGGAAACATTGAAGTCAAAATCCAAAATGTTTACGCCGGTCATCAGCGAAACACCGATAGGCGTATTCGCCAAGGCAAGCGGTTTGTCCACTTTAGCCGGCAGCGGTGTATTACCGGCAGCAGTCGCTTTTTCAAACGCTTCTTTGAATCCGATACGGTCTTTCAAATCAGTAAACTGCCGGTCGCTTAACTTGAATTCAACGTACATCGGATCAAGTTGCGCAACAGAAAGAATGACCGACTGCGTACCGCCGGGACTGACGTAATTACCGACATCCACAAGGTTTTTTGTTGTTTTACCGGTAATCGGCGATTTCATATCGGTATATTGCAAATTTAATTCCGCATTGCGGACATTGGACTTTGCCAGATCGAGCGATGCCGCCGCCATATCCCGATTTGCCTGATGCGTTTGAAATTCTTCGGACGAAATCGTTTTCGATTCAAACAGCGTTTTTCCCCGCTGCAAATTAGCTTCGGCAAGATCAAGTTGGGCTTTCCGATTGGCAAGTTCCGCTTTGGCGGCATCAAGAGCAACTTGATACTGTGCCTGCTCAATCAGGGCGAGTTGGTCTCCCTCTTTGACAATGGCACCGGAACGGAAAAAGAGTTTTTCGAGGTATCCAGCCACTCTTGCCCGGACTTCGACCGCATTGGACGGCACGGTGCGTCCTTCAGCGTAAATATAGAGCGGCACATCTTTCTGTTCGGCATCAGTGATGATGACGGCAACAGTTTTTTCCTGTACTGCCGCCCGCACTGCCGCCGCAATATCGGTGATTTTTTTATCGGCGGCAGCCCGTTGACCGCAGCCGTTCAAAAAAAGCGGTAAAAGACAAAGGAAACACAGGCGGAGCAGAGTTCGAAATATTCGGTTCAGCATATTGATTCAAGGAAAAGGAAGGGAACGGATTTAACCGGGATTTTTCCCCTATTCTAACCGGAAAGAAGAAAAAAACAAGATGATTGATATTCGTTTTATTTTTTTGTTTGGGAATTAGGAATTACGCCTTTATTGCCCCTGCCGTCCCTTTGATGCCGTCAATTTTCGTTATTTTATTGATTTTTGGGTGCGGTATCAAATGGAAATGACTGCCGCAAAACATTGGTTTTTTCAGGATTGTTTTCGATCAATAATTTTATAAATTGACTGATTTTTCTGCATTTCTCTCTTGACTTGAAATGTTGAAATCGTTATTGTCCGTCATGCAAATCATTCCGCAGATATACACTTAAAAATGATTTTGCGGAGAAAAGAAACAACATGAAGTATCACGCGGTTTTTGTACAACGGGCTTTGCTGCTGATGTTGTTCGGAGTATCGGCTTTCGCAGAGGAAGGTGTGTTTGTTCCGACAGAAACGCAGCGGATGTTACTCAAGGAGGGAGCGGAATACGCTAAAAAATTGGAAGAACGGTACTCGAACCTCACGATGCTTGGAACAACCGAATTTTTTGATTCGGACAAACCGGAAGAACAACGTCATCCTGAACGTTTCCGTTTTGTACGGATAGGGCATCAATACTGCCTTGTTGAATCTCAAGTAACTGTTCCGGGAGCGGGACGCGGCAAACCGAAGGTACTCCGTATGTGCTATTTGGTCAACCCCAGGGCATATTATCGGTTTATGTCGCAAGACCGGAATAATCCTTCACTCGCTCTGGCAGAAAAAATAGAAATCGAAAATCATGATCGTCTGGCAGGCATGATAGATTACCACGTCAATGTTAATTGGCAAACCGGTGCTGCCCCTTATTGTGTAGCGGTGGATTTGTCGTGTCCTTTTGATATTTCCGCTGCGCGGGCGGCTTCGCCGAAGCAGGGAGGATATATTAAAGGAATAACAGAGGAAATTGTTGACGGGAAAAGAGTGGTCGCTCTTGCAATGGGTTATTATTACGGAAATACTGAGTCAAACGGCAGAGTTTCTTTTTATCCCGACTATTATTGGGCAGTGAAAGATGCGATGATTGAAGGTATTAAGAGTACAGGAGAAATCTACGCGGTCTTCAAGACAAGCAACATCTATGACTTCTCCGATACTTTTCCGAAATTAACGAAAACGACGATAGAAACATGGGATGCTGACGGCAAAAAATTACAGCAGTCCGAAATCAGCACCATTACAAGCATTGATTTTACCGTGCCGGACGTTTCCGTATTCGATGCCAAACAATTTCTCAGCAGCAAGAAAAAGAAAAGGGGATATTCCCTTCTATCAAAACGGGTAAGCATTTTTCGCAGAAAATGCAGCAAAATCAATAAAGGCGTAATGTCCTTTTGTTTTGCAGCCGCTAACAACAGGACTGCCGTTTCGCTGATTGGTTAAGATAAGCGATTGTCCGTATCCGAGACCGCTTCGTGATGATACAAACGGACGATCATTCAATCCGGCTGTTTTTTCTGCATCAAAA
>JAIRPZ010000003.1 GCA_031256755.1 Planctomycetaceae bacterium | reverse complement strand
GCAGGACTGTTTCCCTGTCCCCTACCGCAGATGTTTGATTTCTTCCGCCGACAGACCGGTTGCCTCGACAATCATCGCGGCAGAAACGCCCATCATTTTCAATTTCCACGCCGTCTCTGCGGCTTTTTTTGCTTCGCCTTCGGCGAGTCCATGATAAAAAACGAACCGGCAGATACACTAATCGTACAAAAAACAATGAAAAATCAATCCGTTAAACAACCTTCCGTTATCGGTATCGACATCGCCAAAGAGACACAAACGATTCGCTGCCGAAAGGCAGCCCGAACCACTTGAAAAACAGAGCGAAACACAAACCGCACTCAAAGAACTTCTTGCGTTTCGCCGGCAACTTGTCGAAGAACGGCGGCGGCTAACGTGTCACAAAGAACACTCCGTTTTGAAGACCGTCCAGCGGATTGCGGACAAACTCATCAAGACCGTCAATGAGCAGATTGCCGTGCTTGAAGAGCAAATATTAGACAGCATTGACGGCGATGATTCTTTGAAAGAAAAGTTATGTGGAAAAAGAACCCTTACCCCTCATTGAAAATAGCACAATTACTGCCGTCAATTTCCGTCATATCGTAAACAGAATAAGTCAATTCTGTAATGTATGTTGTTTTCGCAATGGCTTTCTTTGCCGCAGCCGGTAAATGATATAAATCAAGAACATTTGTCTTCACTTGAAACAGAGATTTGTCCTCGCGCTGAAAATGAATATGGTATTCCTGTACCGCCTAATGTTTTGCAGGGTCAAATATAATTTCTCCCTCCTTGGTTTCGTTGATGTATCCGTTCCGTCTGCTGTTCAGCGTGAATTTAAGACGAATCCGTCCGCCGCTTTACACCGTTAATTCTTTTACAGAAAATCAGGATCGCGGACAATTTCATACATTGGAATTGCCGTATAAATTGACCATGGGCTTTTTAATACAGCAATATCCGTGTCAAGCGTGTTTTGAATAATGCGGTTATCATCATTTCCCCAGTAAGAGCGATGCCAAGCATCCTCCTTCATCGTTCGACCGGTCTCAAATGCATAGTTCTTGTTTCGTACTACAAAATTAGAGCCGGTATGCGTACCTTCCGGTACACAGGTTTCCAATGCAAACATATCGTTCAGCGTATTCAACACATGACGGTACGTGTTGGTTTTCGATTTTTTATGGGAAAGATTTTCTATTCTGGTCGTTGTCCATGTTGTACAGGCATTCTGCCGGCACTGTGTTTCTAATCGTTTCCATGCCGCTGCGGCTTCGGTACAGAGTATATCCTGCGACAAATGTTCAACTGCGTGAACAGCCGCAAACAGAAACATCGGCAAAATGCCCGATAAGCGGCAAAAAATACAGCAAGAGGGAGCGTTGCTGCCAAAATGCTTTCCGCCCGATGCATTTCTATGATACTTTTACCGTTTGAGGACTCAATAAACGGTTAAATAATTCCCAATACTTTTCCGTCTGTGCGTCAATAGCAAAACCGGTTTCAACCCGCTGCCGACCGGCAGCACCTATTTTACGGCGGAAACGGTCCTCTTCAAGCACCTTTTGCAAGGCATTCGCAAGAGCAGAAACATCATTCGGCGGCACCAGAATTCCCGTTTCGCCGTCAGTGACCAATTCGCCGGTTCCGCCGACAGACGTGGCAACAACCGCCGTTTTCGCCGACATCGCTTCCAGCAGCACGCTCGGCATTCCTTCCGTATGCGAAGATTGAACAAAAACATCAAAATGAAACATAAACTTGTCGAGTTGATCCGTAAAACCGGCAAGCGAAACGGACGAGCCGATACCGAGATTATCAATCTGTTTTTGCAGCGGTTCACGCAGAATGCCGTCGCCGAAAATGACTAAACCGACCGGCAATCCCTTCTTGATTAGCCGCTCCGTTGCTGCGATCAGCAAGTCAAAACCCTTTTCCGGCGAAAGACGACCGGCAGCACCGAGGATAAAACGTGAAGAAGATACCGGAGAAGCAAAAGGGGAATGATTCCCCGATTCTTCCTTTTGTTGCCCGCGGTCTAATTCTGCTTCCAGCCGCTCCCGAAACGAAAGAGCAGACGGAACCGCAAACCGGTCAAGCCGGACAGCGTTGTAAATGACACTGACTCTTTCCGGCGGCGTTCCGAACCGGATCACTTTATCCGCTTGTCCCTGCGAAACGCAAACAACATGATCCATTCGGCGGTGCATCCATTTGTCAATGCGCTCAAAAAATTGAATTTTTTTGTTTTCGCCGGTCCAGCCATGCGAAACACCGATGATCGGGATTTTCAGCCGCCGTGCAGCAAACCAGCCGAGTATTCGGGCTTTGTGTCCGTGAGCGCAGAGAATGCGGACACCGTTTTGTTTCAGAAACCGGCAGTATTCTCCCGCTGCGGCAAGGAGATGCGGCATATCGTTCTGAAAACGATAACCGGTAAAACCCGATTTTTCAATTTCGGCAAGAAACGGTTCGGCATGCCCCCCTTCGGGAAACGATGCAATGACGTGCCGGACATCGTGATTTTTTTCCAATGACCGGCATACTTCGAGAATGAGGCGTTCCACTCCGCCGAAATTCGGCGATGCAGTGACGTGAGCAACAGATAACGTCATCGAATTTTATTGATTTAATTCCTTGACAGCGGATATATTGACAATTAATGACATTGCATTATACTATGTTCCGTGTCATTGCGTGTACGGCGGCAGGGCTGTCTTGAATCCGCATGCAGATAACTTCAGCAGGAAATATGAATTGGACTTCACAGGATATTGAGTTGATAACGTTAATGGTGCAGGAAGGCGTACCGGGAACCAAAATCGCCCGGCTTTATTCGACTTTCAGTTCCAATATTTATGATGCCCTGTATTACAGCGGTTTGAGCATCCAGCGTATCAAAAAGACCACCATGCAGCCGGAAGAAGTCGATCGGAAACTTGCCGCTCTTTGTTCGGGCGAAAAATTGGAAAAAGTCCGCGCACTGATCGCAGGCGGACGGCAGCGCAAAGTGAACTGGAATTTGCAGGACACAACGCTGATTTCACTGCTGATTCAGGAAGGGGTTCCCGGAAGTGTGATTGCCCGGCTTTACTCTGTTTCGGAATCCGCGATCTATCAGGTGCTGTATTGCAGCGGATTAAGCGTCCGGGATTTGAAAGTCGCCCCTTTATTGTCGGCGGAAGAAGTGGACGCAAAAGTGGCGGCGGTGTGTTCGGGCGAAAAACTGGAACAAGTCCGCAAATTATTGGAAACCGGACGCGAGCGGAAATTACGGCGGTTTTTGCTTGAACGCCGGAAGACGCAGAACTCCGGTAAAGAACCGGCAGTTCCGATCTCGGAGCAGGAAGCGGAACGGCTTTTCCCGCCGGGACATCTTCGGAATTTCGGTACGGTCAAAATTCCGCAGCCGGTTATTTCTGAAAGAAACAAAGACATTGCCGAACTGCGGCGGAGCGGTCTGACGCTGGAAGAAATCGGGCGGCGGTACGGCATTACACGCGAGCGGGTGCGTACCATCATTCTCCGTTTTAATGCCATTTCGGACAATCCGGTTGATTCCGACCAAGTCCGGCTGCTCAATCCCCGTATTACGCGGATCAGCAGCCGCCGGGAAAAAGTTGTCGCCTTGCGGCGGCAGGGAATGGTGTACAAGGATATTGCACAAACGATGGGACTGACCTTGACAACCGTGATGGCGGATATCCGCAAACATAATATCACCAGTCAGGAACCGCTGCCGTCGTTTGCGTATGCCCGGCGGAAACTGACCGACCCTGTTGTGGAAAAAATCATTGAAGAATGGAAGAAGGGGACAAAAATTCAGGAGATCGCAGCGATGGCGGGTGTCACTTACGGTTCGATTCACCGGGTCTTAAAAAAGCGGGGACTTTACCGGAAGCCGCACAAGAACCGGAAAAAAGCGAGCCGGAAACGAGGGTAGATTTTGTTACGAAAAAATACTTTTTAATACAATAAAATGTCAAAGAAAAACAAAGAGTCCGTCAATCCTGTTGCGCCGGCGGAAGCCGCGTCCGTACCTGATGCCGGAACAAAGATAAAGGTGAAAAAGCCGGATTCGCCGGAGAAAAGTGCGGCAAGACGGAACTTTATGAAAACTTCTGCGGCAGCCGGTATCGGCGCATGTGCTTTGGGAACGCCGTTGTGTGCAGCGGTGCAGATGATCCTTTCGCCGGTTTTTGCCGAAAAAGTTTCGGGAAAATTTTATCCGCTGACGACCGTTGATGCGTTGACGGAACATCCGGTCAAATTTTCCATTTCGGATCAAAAAAAGGATGCGTGGGCAACGCTGCCGGATCAGAAAATCGGTTCACTTTTTTTGCGGAAGTCCGGCGATAAAATAACGGCTCTGCATGCACTGTGTCCGCACGCCGGCTGTATGATTCAAACAGGCATCAGAACAAATCCGCAAACCAAAGAACAGGAAGAAATGTTCTACTGCCCTTGTCATGCGGCTCATTTTGATCTGGACGGAAAGCGTCTGGACGGCGTATCTCCCCGCGATATGGACTCGCTGGAAGTGAATGTTGAAAACAACCATGTTCTGGTCAAGTTTGAAAACTTTACATTCGGAACCGCCGCCAAATAAAAAACGCAGGCGGTTTTACCGTACCGCGGCAGCCATGCACAGGCGGCGGGTCATAAGCCCGCCGGCAATTATTTGTACAGAAACTGTCCGGAAATCCGTTTCCGATTTTTTACTCCACGGCGAATTCCGGTCGTCGTTTGTCGAGTTGGGCTTCCAGCCGTTTCAAAATGTCGCTGTGCATTTGACTGACGCGGCTTTCACTTAAATCCAAAGCCATCCCGACTTCCTTCATTGTTATATCCTCATAATAATAGAGGAGAATAATGAGACGCTCGTTCCGCGTTAACCCTCTTGTAACAAGCCGCAGCAGATCGCTTTTCTGCATACGGATTGTCGGGTCTTCTCCGCGCTGATCCTCAACAAGATCAAGTTCGCTAATATCTTTGGAACCGTCCGTTTCAAACCATTTTTTATTCAAACTGACGGTCGGCACGGCATTCGCATCGGACATCATTTTTTCCAATTCGCTCATCGAGAGCTGCATGAATGCCGCCAATTCTTCGTGAGTCGCCTGCCTGCCGTATTTATCGGAAAAATCTTTGTTCGCATCGGTTAGTTTCTTTGAACGGGAACGGACAAGACGCGGTACCCAATCCATGTTCCGCAGTTCATCGAGCATAGCCCCTCGAATCCGCGGACCGCTGTATGTTTCAAATTTGACTTTTGCTTCCCGGACTTCGCGGTACGGGTCAAAGGCATCAATGGCATCCATCAAACCGAAAGTACCGGCAGAAATGAGATCATCAAGTTCGACTTCGTCCGGTAATCTGGCACTGACCCGCTCTCCATGGTAACGCACCAGCGGTAAATACCGCTCAATCAGAATATTCCGCAGTGTTTGATTACTCCTGTCCCGTACAAATTCGTCCCACAGTTTTGCCGTATCATCGGCATCGGACTGTGCTTTTGTCATGCTCCCTCCTTGAAAGTTGAATCGGCAAGAACGCCGCAAAAACTCAAGGGACTAAAATCGGCAGGAATCGGACAAAAAGTGAGTTTAATTTTTTATTTCACGATAAAAATACCGGAATGTATTTTTAACAAAACAGATGGTAAAATATACCAAAGAAGACGGTTTTGACGGCATTATCCTAATTCTATGCAGGCAGCAGTTATCATCGGTCGGATTCATCGGGAAGAATTGTCCCTGCCGTTTCAGCAGACGGCGGCGGTCCTGCACGATGCCGGTATTGCCTGCAACATCAATCCGGCATCGCCGGTTTCTGCCGATTTTATCTTTTTTTTCCAATCCTATCCGTATGAATTTTCAAAGAAAACACTCCAACGCTGGCGGGAAACGGCTCCTCTTGCGAGCCGGTTTTTTATTCTCGGAACTTGCTGTGAAGGAATGATGCGGACGGCACCGATCATTGATTCTCCCGTTTATACGTATGTTCACAGTTGGAACAAACACGGCTGGAAACCGGAATATCTGCGGGCAATAAGCCGAACTCCGCCTGTTTCCGTTCCCTCTTCCGCAAATACGGAAAAACAAGACGTTTGCATATTGTCGTCTTTCGGTCCTTTTGGAAACGATCCGGCGATGAATCTTTTTCTTGCGGAACGATACGGTAAAGATCAGCGTCATATTTTTCCGGTGTCAAAGATTCCGCCGTTTTTCAGCGGTGTCATCATTGCGGACACCGATGATTCGCCGCCGGCAAACATTCTTTCGGCATTGCAGCGTTTGAGGACGCAATTTATCCGTCATGAGATTACGCTTTATGTCCATTCGCCGCGTCTCCATGAAAAAAAGGATTTGTATCTTGCCGGAGCGTCTGCGGTACTGGATAAACATTTTTGGGGTTGAAGTGTCTTTTGTGTGCCGGTACTGCCGCGGTATTGTCCAAATAATCAGCACAATCGTCATAATTATTAAACGGAAACGTGTCCAATTGCCGATAGAGTGGCAGGAGGTTCGGCATGTCGGAACAAGCACATTCTCTTGCTCATTCAGCATCCCATTCTGCGGAGGAAACGGCGGCGGCGTTTCAGTCACAGTTTGAGGCGTTGGAAATACCGCCGAATATTGATCCGCAGCTTCTTGCCATTTGGCTGGAACGTGAGCAAGCGGAAATTGACCGCAAAAAACGGAAGCACGAACAGCCGCCGAAATTGTCCGGCAGAAAGTTGAACCGGCTTTTTGCTGCCTATATCGGAATCACGGTTATGTGTATTTCGATTATGCTGGGATTGGTGCAGCATCGGGAAGCGTCTTCTATCCTGCAAACAACGTGTATTGTCTTTTTGATTTATACGGTTGCCGGTTTTTTTGTCGGAATGATTGCGGAACGGTGTGTTGCGGATTCGGTGGAAACATTGCTTCGGGATATTGTCCGCCGCAGCCGGACGGATACCGATGCCGATGAATAAATTGTGTTTTTACTGTCATCATGCCTCACAAATTTATGACAATAAACTCATACGCATGTCAAGCCGCTTTTCTTATTCTCCGAAAAAGACCTCTTGATTAAGCATTTTCTCCCGCGTGCCGATCTGCATCCGCAAATATTCCATCGGTTTACTACCCTTACGCCGGTTGCAATGACCGCAAAGCAATTGATAATTTTCGTAATAATCGCCGCCGCCCTTCGCTTTCGGAACAATATGGTCAATTTCTAAATGCCGAAGTTCAAGTTCTACACCGCAACCATTGCATTTTCCCTGCTGTTCCTTGTATAACCGCTGTTTAATCGCTGCCGTCGGCTGTACTTCTTTTATGTCGCTGCGTTTCGGAATCTGGTCAGTGGCAATAAAGTCCTTGAAAAGTCCGGCATCATCGCTTAACCGTTCTACTAAAATGCCCGCCGCTTGTTTTTCAATGTCGATGCCGATCCACTTGCGGTCTAACTGCTGTGCTGCAACGCACATTGTCGCACAGCCGCAGAACGGATCAAGGACAATATCACCTTCGTTGGACGATGCATTGATAATACGGCGCAAAAGCGCAAGCGGTTTTTGTGTCGGATAACCAACTCGTTCCTTCGATTGGGTATTGATAGTTGGAATCTCCCATATATCCCGCAACAATTTTCCTTCTTCGTGATTATGCCATCGTATATCTTTGGTAGTATACGGTACTCGCATCGCTTGGTCATTAAAAATCCATTTATTTTCTTTGTCATCGCTTTTGCTGTACCAAAATATAATATCGTGTTTTCTTGCAAAGTTGCGTTTTCCAACACCGCCCCATTGGTATCCCCAAACAATTTCATTTCTGAAACAGTTTTTGCCGAAAATACCGTCAAGCAATCCTTTCCAATAATGAGATGCGGTCGGGTCGCAATGCAGATATAAACTTCCCGTGTCTTTCAGAATACGGCTCATTTCAATCATACGCTGTGCCATATATGTCAGATACGCCATCATTGCTTTGCTGTGAATCGTGCCGGCATCGGCAATGTATCTCGCCAATGCAGGATAATTCACCGCAAGTGTTCCGAGAAACTGTTCGTCAACGTCTTTCCACGTCCACATATCTTTAAAACTTGCGCCGGCAGCTTTACGCCCGACAGTTGCAGAATATATCCGCTTCGAGTTGAACGGCGGGTCGAGATAAATTAAATCAACCAAATTGCTGTTCAATCCGGCAAGAACATACAAATTGTCGTTGGTGTAAAGCGTGTTCAGAAATGCGGATTTCGTCATGCGGCAGAGCATTTTATTCCAATTCCAATGAGTGTCAATACGCTTTTGATGATTTTTCAAATTCCGCCGAGTGCATTGCCGATCCTTCCATTGGCATCTCTGATTTTGTTTCAGGGTTTGACTTCCTTCATTTTTTACGTACAATTAGACAATGTTTGCAGCCCCGCTGTTCCTGTTTTGACTCTATTTTTATTTCGTTAAAATGAATATCCGATTAGTTGTTGCTTCCGGCAGCCGCGCCGGACAGCAGATTCCGATTTCCGGGGAAAATTTCATCATCGGACGTTCAGATGATTGCCATCTGAAACCCCGCAGCGAATTGATCAGCCGCTATCACTGTTCGATCGTTGTCGGCACGGACGTTGCAGTACGCGATTTGGGCAGTAAAAACGGCGTTTACGTCAATGGAGAACGGATTTCTTCCGAAAGAATTCTTAAAAACGGCGACCGGCTGATGATCGGACCGCTCGAATTCTTTATGAATATCTCTGCGGACGAAGCCGGCTCTGCCGAAGAACAAGTCAAAGCGGATACCTGCTGGCTGCGGAAATCGCACGACGGAACCGGCGAATCGGGAACGGACACCGCTTATGTCCCGCCGAATTTGTTGGAACAGTTAAAAGCCCAGAACGCGGTCAATAATGCCGCCGGTCCGGCTCATCCGCCAAACCAAAAACGGTGAAAATCCCGCAAAAATCAGTATGTTCACATTCCACTGGAACGAATTGTTCGTCATTGTTATCGGCGGTCTCGTTTTAATTCTCGGACTCGCCTTTTTAATGCTGCGGAGACGTAATGATCTGCTGCAAGATTTCTTAACGCCCGAAGAACCGGACATTGAGGCGGAATTTTTTCGTGTCCGCAAACCGAAAAATGCGCAGGAAATCCCGTTTGCCGAAGGCACAAACGAAAGCAAAATACAAAATCAACCCGGCATATTGCCGGAACAACCGGCAGCAAACCAAGAAACAAAGAACGAGCAACCAAAACCGGAACGTCCACAATCCGTATGATTTTGTTCACCGCAGTAATTCAGCGGCTTGCTGCTGTTGTTTACAGCGGTGTGCGGCACGAAGTTTTGCCCGGCGTTTGATTTCGCTCGGTTTTTCAAAATGCTCCCGGCGGCGCATTTCTTTTTTAAGTCCGCTTCGCTCAATCAGTTTCCGAAAACGGCGAACCGCATCTTGAATCGGTTCTTTTTCTCGAATCATTAATTTTACCACAAATTTCCTCCTACTTCAATCGAATCTGAAAACGTCATCAAATCAGCCCTCGCAAACAAGTGAACACACTACTCTAACGTATTTTACCTGCTATTTTATTTCTTGCAAGGGGGATTACCTGCCGCAGCCGCAGGGGGAACAAACAGCATATTTTTTGCAAAATGTGACACACAGAGCATTATTTTGCAGCATAAGCGGTCTTATTTCACAGTTTGTACGGTTTTGCGACACAAAAAACTGTTTCCGCGTTGATAGCGGAATTGTCATCATTTCACTTCCACGCTGACCGGACCGAGCAGACCGGCGGGGAGGAGCGGCGAGTCCGCCTTGAACGGATTCACCGTCAGCCAAGTCGGACGCTTGTCCGCCCGCAACGCCGCATCACCAACCAAAC
>JAIRPZ010000342.1 GCA_031256755.1 Planctomycetaceae bacterium | reverse complement strand
TTGCTCCGCCGTTTGGAGGCATTGCCGAAGCGTCAAGAGATGGAACCGCTGAAACTGGAAGAGGGGGAGTGGGCGGACAAGGGGCAACTTGTTCCGTTGTCTGTATCTGCGGACAAGGGTTGGTTGACGATTGTCTGGGCGTGGAAATGAGCAGGTTCGGCGGAAATGGTAATTAAAAATGAGAGCGGTCCCCCCTGTTTTTGCGTTTGCGTTGTTTTAACAGCGGGCGTATGTCCGCCGATGCTTGCCGGACGGGCAGTACCGGCAAGGGCTTATCCACTCAACCGGCGGATTACTTCCCGCCGCGAACCCGTCTGCCCGGACGGGTTTCACTCTCCTCAATAATCCGAAGGAACAAATCCTCCAGCGTTGTCGAAGGATTGCCGCTGTAAAGCAGTTTGGCATCCTTATCGTCTTCGATAATCTTCACAATCCGTTTTTTGGAATCCTCACTCAATCCCGCCGCACGGAATTCCGTTTGATCCGACACCTTTAAGAGGTCTTCAACCCGTCCGAGTTCTTTCAATTCCCCTTGATAAAGAATGCCGATCCGATCGCAGACATCCTGCACATCCGCCAGCAGGTGAGACGACATAATAATCGTTTTCCCCTGTTTTTTCAGGTCGAGAATCAAGTCCTTCATGTTCCGGGTGCCGATGGGGTCAAGACCGCTGGTCGGTTCGTCCAGCAGAATCAATTCGGGATCGTTGATCAACGCCTGAGCAAGTCCGATACGGCGAGCCATTCCTTTGGAGTATTCCCGGAGTTGCCGCCGCCGCGCAGATTCAAGACCGACCATACTGATCAGTTGCGAGACCCGCTGCCGCCGCACTGCACCGGTCATACTGAAAAGCCGTCCGTAAAAATCAAGCGTTTCTTCCGCATTGAGAAACCGGTACAGATAGGATTCTTCCGGCAGATAGCCGATTTTGGCATTTTTACCCACATCGTTTGCCGGTTTGCCGAGCATAAAAATATCGCCGCTGGTCGGAAAAAGAAGACCGAGCAGAAGTTTAATGGTGGTCGTTTTGCCGGAACCGTTCGGACCGAGCAAACCGAACACTTCGCCCCGGTTGATCGTCAAATCAAGGGCTTTCAACGCCCGGACTTTCTGTCTGCCCCAAAAGTCCCGATAAACTTTGGTCAAATTACGGGTTTCAACGACAATATCCGATGAGGTACTCATTGTTTCTGTGTAAAGGAAATTTTGCTGAAGGACCGGTTTCCGCACATAATAAAAACCGTTCGCGATTAACTCTTTCGATTGTACACTCCGCCGGAAAAAAAGAAAGCCCCCAAGCCGGTGTCCTTGCCGGAGTATTGTCGGACGGTATTTTATAAAACGGGAGCGGGCATATGCCTGTCGTTTTTTTGTTTATTGTTAATTTTGTTTATTGTTAACAAAGAACGAATCTCCTCCGCTCTCAAATACACCTACACCCGTCCGACGGGATGAGCAAAGAATGATTAAATCCGTCCTGCCTCCCCATCTTCCTGTAAAAATAAATATGTCAATGAGTTAGACAGCCGTTTCCGTGCAACAGTTCCCTCTTGCCGTTTTGGGAAAACCTGTTATAATATGTCCTGCCTCGTCGGTTTTGCTTACTTTCGGATTAACGATCCGGGGGGTCGATACCTAGCCCGATGGGATCCTGATAATATAGAATCCGGCTACACGTACAGTCGCTCTGTTCCGTTATCGGACAGATCGAATCACGACAGTCGTTTTCCAGGTGCCCCCGTACATTTCGGGCCTCCAAACTCTGTTTGCAAAGTTCGGCGGGGTCTTTTCACGCCCCGCCATTCACCGCCGCAAAACTGCCGTTACGCTGTTGCTTCAAACAATCTCCGCTGTCGCTATGTTTTTGCCGCAGAAGCAGAAGAGACAGGCATCCCCTTAGCAATCGACCCCCGCATCTCGGTATCCGATTGAATGTTTTTCAACCGGTAGTAATCCATAATTCCCATTTTGCCGGATGAAATCGCTTCCGAAATCGCAAGCGGAACTTCCGCCTCCGCCGCAACAACTTTTGCCCGGCTTTCTTCAATTTTCGCAAGATTTTCCTGCTCCGCAGCCACCGCTAATGCTCTGCGCCCTTCGGCTTTCGCCCTTGCTACCCGTGTGTCGGCTTCCGCTTGATCCGCCTGCAATCTTGCTCCGATGTTTTCGCTGACATCAATGTCGGCAATGTCCACTGAAACAATTTCAAATGCCGTTTCGGAATCGAGACGGCGTTCCAAAACCGTTTTGGAAATACGATCCGGATTTTCCAGCACTTCACTGTGAGTTTCCGCCGAACCGATGGCACTGATAATCCCTTCACCGACACGGGCAATAATCGTGTCTTCGGTTGCCCCGCCGATGAGTTGTTTCAAATTTGTCCGAACCGTAACGCGGGCTTTGACTTTTAATTGAATCCCGTTTTTGGCAACGCCGTCCAGTGTAACCTTCCCTTTGGACGGAGTCGGGCAATCAATGACCTTCGGATAAACACTGGTCTGAACCGCATCCAGTACATTTCGCCCTGCCAGATCAATGGCAGTAGCAAGCGGATAATCGAGATCGAGCAGTTTGGCTTTGTTGGCGGCAATCAACGCACGGACAACCGCAAGCACATTTCCGCCGGAAAGGTAGTGGGCTTCCAGCGATTTGGTGGTCATAACTTTGTCATCGAGACCGGCTTGAACCGTCATAATTTTTGCACGAATAATCACATCGGGATTGACTTTGCGGAATGTCATCCCGACTAAATCCAGAATTCCGACTCCGGCACCTGCCATTTTGGATTGAATCCAAAGCGGGAAAAAACGGAGAAAAATTCCGAAACAGACGATCAGAAAGAGAACACACACACCGAAAACGGCAGCAAACAGCACATCATTCATCGTTGCACATCAATCGTAAGAGGACGATACACCGCATTATAACGGTACAAAAATTTTTTTCAACGGCAGGATTTCCGGTTTGCGGACAAAAAAACGGTCTGTTAAAACCGGTATAACTGAAATTGTCATACTGATTTTCTTTCCGGCATTTTGTTTTTTCTTTTTTCCTTATTTTTTCGCCCGGTTCCTGCCGATAGAAACGGGCGTGCGGATGTCCGCCAAAATCACGGAAGAGTATGAGTTTACCGGTATTGGATCGCCCGTTTTTGGAAAGCATTGTCAGAGAGGTTGTGAAACAACACCTTGCAGATGGTGCGGCAGCGGCGTTAAAGCCCGAACTCACCGTGAGTATTTCGGCAAGACATGTTCATCTGACCGATGAACACGTCAAAATCCTTTTCGGCAAAGACAAACTGACACATGCCAAAGACTTGTTTCAGGAAGGTTTTTTTGCTGCCGAAGAGACTGTTATGATTGTTGGTCCGCGGCGGCGTATGCTGCCGACTGTCCGTGTTCTCGGTCCCACCCGATCGGAAACACAGGTTGAATTGGCTTTTACCGATTCGATTTCGCTCGGCATTGATCCGCCGGTACGCGAAAGCGGAAAACTGGAAGGTACGCCGGGATGTGTTCTCGTCGGACCGAAGGGAGTCGTCGAACTGAAAAAGGGAGTGATCCGTGCTGAACGGCATGTTCATATGGGACCTGCGGATGCAGCGTATTACGGGGTGAAGGACAAAGATCGGATGAAACTGCGGATTACGGCAAACGGCTGTACAACAACGTTTGAAAATCTGCTGGTGCGGGTCGGCGAAAAAATTAAACTGGAAGTTCACCTCGACACGGACGAAGGTAACGCTGCCGACCTTGAGCATGCGGAACGGATTGAGTTGTCGATGTGAAAAAATGGAGAACATTTCAACCGTTAATTTGAGAAGTAAAAAAATGAGTAAAAATATCGAAGCACTGGGAATGATTGAGACAAAGGGATTTATCCCGCTCGTTGAGGCAACGGACGCAATGGTTAAAGCGGCGAATGTCGAATATCTCGGCTGGGATAATGTCGGCAGCGGTTTGGTCAGCGTTTTTGTAACGGGTGATGTGGCGGCGGTGAAAGCCGCTACGGATGCCGGTGCCGCTGCTGCCGGACGCGTCGGTGAAGTCATCAGCGTTCAGGTGATTCCCCGTCCGCACACGGACATTGTGAAAGTGCTGCCGGCAGCAATCAGCAAGAAGGCAACCGCATAAAGGGCAGGAAAAGAGCGGGACTCGGCGGTGTTTTCTGCCCTGCTCTGTCTGCGCCAATACCGCTTGATTGACGGGGTGTACTGATGCTGCGCTGTTGGGATTGTCTCGTGCAGTCCCTGATTTTACACTCCTAACTTTTGTTCGACGAGGCAGCACATGTCTTTGACGGTGATGATGGAAGCGAAGTTTTGGATCATCGGATTGCTTTCAAAGGCGGAAAGGTCGGCATTGGGCATCCGCTTTTTGACTTCCGCCAGTCCTGCGGCTGTCAATTTGCCGTCCGCAACGTAAACGCCCTGCGTGTCGTTCACAATATCATCGGGAACGAGTTCGCCGCGGTCGATTTTGATGGAA
>JAIRPZ010000341.1 GCA_031256755.1 Planctomycetaceae bacterium | reverse complement strand
TTACCGCAAACCCAGCCCCCCTTTTCCGTCTTCGTCCGGTTATCGTTCACCGATTTCCTTCAGAATACCGGCTTCCTTTTTCCCTTCGAGAACCGCATCGGCAAGACACTTCATAATGACCTCAATCGAGCGGATCGAATCGTCATTACCCGGAATCGCCAAGTCAATCTCATCAGGATCAGAGTCCGTATCAATCAGTGCGACTGTTACGATACCGAGTTTCTGGGCTTCCTTGACGGCATTATGTTCCTTTTTCGGATCAACAATGACCATCGCTTCGGGGAACCGGTTCATATCCCGGATACCGTTGAGGTTCCGGTACATTTTACGGTATTCCCGCTGAAGCGAGGACTGCATCTTTTTCGAGTAAATATGCAGTTGGTCGCCGTTAAGAATTTCTTCCAGTTCTTTCAGCCGGGATAAACGGCTTCGGATCGTTTTGAAGTTCGTCAACGTGCCGCCGAGCCAGCGTTCCGCAACATAAGGCATACCGCTTCGGATACCTTCGGTTTTGATCGTTTCGCCCGCCTGCCGTTTCGTGCCGACAAACAGGATCAAACTGCCCTGAGCCGCAACTTGACGGAGGTATTTTTTGGCACGCAGGATACCGCGGACGGTTTCCCGGACATCAATGATATGAATCTGTTTTCTGCGCCCATAAACGTAAGGACGCATTTTCGGATTCCATTGACTTGCACGGTGTCCGAAATGAACACCGGCATCAATCAATTCCTGTACGGAGACAGGAGGTTGAATAGCAGACATAAATTCTTCTTTCAGTTTTGATCGGTTTCATCGGCACACAGTTGGGAGACCGCCGTCGCGGCTTGGACTGCGTTAGAAACAGATTCCGGCGGTCAAATAATGAAAAAGGTTCCGGCAAACCAGACCGTTTGGCAAGGGAACCAACCCAAAAATACAAACCGTCCCCATTTTAACCGATTTTCTTCCAAACGTCAATGGGGGGCAGTCCTTGCCGCGCCTTGCCGGACAGGCATTTAGAAAGACGGCAGATTGCAGACGGCAGACCGCAGCAAGAGAGAACAAGAGAGCGGAAGACATACGTCCCCCGTTGTCCTTGCCGGACGGGCATTTAGAGAGACGGCAGATTGCAGACGGCAGACCGCAGCAAGAGAGAACGAGAGAGCGGCGGAGGATTCGTGCCGGGGAAAACAAACAATGAAACAACCGGACGCGAATCCCCGCTCGTCTTTTGGGCGGATTTTACTCCACCGCCGTCATTCCCGCCTCTTCCAATGTCCGTACAATGTTTGCCGGTATATCGGCTTCCGCCGCGTCCGCAGCGGCTTGCACGGCAGCGGCTGTCTGGGCGTTTGCCGCGTTGTCTGTAGTACCGGTTCCCGACGGGTTGACGACCTCCAGTCCCGACGGCGGCGCATTCGGCATGCCGTTAGGATAAGAGGAAGCCGGAAAGTGTTCCTTTAGCCAGTTGAAAAATCCTGCGCCTTCAAAGAAACTGTAGAACTTGGCTTCAGGAAATTTTTTATCAGCATTTTCGTTCAGCCAGTTGCTCCACTGTTCTTGGCTGTAATCCGTGCCGCTATAACCCGCAATCGGGCTCAAAGGAATCCCGTCGGGAAAGTTAGCATTCGCCCATCGGATAAAATCGGTCAGCGTGCTGACTCCTTTAATTGTTCCCCCGCCATTGCCGTCATTAAGCCAATCCATCCATGCCTTGAGTTTCCAAGGACCTTCGGGAACGGAAACGCCCGGCGGTGTGTTCGGCATACCGAGCGGAAAATACTTTTTTGCCCACGTGACAAAATTTGTGACTATGCCGGGGAAATCTTTCTGTGCATCGGTATTCGCATTAAACCACGTTTGCCATTCCGTTGATTTCCAAGCCGCACTCGCGTCCACCGCGCCGTTCGGGCTGTTCGCAATTCCGGCAGGGAAATACTTGTTCGCCCAAGTGATGAATTCTTGCAAATTCATCTCGGCAATGCTGCCGGGTGTATAGTTTCCATTCTCTGCATTCGGCGTATCGAGCCAGACCTGCCAGAGTTCGGCATCCCATTTGCCGGAAGAGGGATCGGGGTCGGATGTTCCGCCTTCGGAGGAATCACCGCTGTTCCCTGTTTCGCTGCCGGTCTCGCCGCCGCTGCCATTCGTGTCGCCGCTTGATCCGCCGGAACTACCGCCGCTGTTTCCGCTGTTATTCGCCGGTTCACAGCCCGCGAAGGCAACGGCGAATGCTAATAAAAAAACGCACAAAAATCTTCTCATGGTTACTCCTTCCTCATTTTGAGGGGTTAGGGGATAAAACTTACCGATCCGTCTTCTCTTCACAGGTCATTTCACACGAAATAACCCGACTCCGTTATCGTATTGGCGGGTTGCGGACACGACCTCCGCACCCGCTCTCTCATTTTTGCAGGTGACGTACTGTCCTCGCCGGACGGCTGCACGCCGTGCCTCGCCGGCGGGGCGGTATTTTTGGGGAACATCCCAAAATACCGCCCGTGCGGCAAGCACCGGCAAGGCGCGCCGCCCGCGCGTCTAAAACGACACAATGCCTTCTTTGATACAGCGTTGCAGCGCATTGTGCATCGACCGGTCAATCAGGGGCGCGTCCTTGAGTTCGGGGTGCTTTTTAATGGACTGCCAGTAGAGTCCCATCAAGCCGTCCCAATCTTTAAGGCAGCCGCCGTCATACAATTTCCATCCGAGTTCTTCGAGCGATGAATTCGACTTCGCCAAATTCATCGCCATGCACGTGGTCACAAGATTCTCCGGCGCGTCGCTGCCGTCTTTTGTCTTCGGAATCAGATGATCGCATGTCGGTATGTACGTCCAGTAAGCCGAGTGGCACTCGGACATTTTCCAATTCGGGTGATACGGGAAAACCTCTTGCCCCAATTCGGAGGACAAAAGGCGGAGGGCATTGGGAAAAATCAAACGCTTACCCGTGTAGCGGTCGATGAATCCGTCGCGGATGTAGATTTTCAGCCGCTCGTAGGGGGAGATCGACGCGTGTTCGCACGGCGTGTAGGTATGCGGATACTGTTCCAAAATACGGCTCCGGGCATCGTCAATCTTGTCATCGGCAAGACATTGCACGGCTCCAATGAGTGTGTCCAATAGATTTGACATCATCGGTTCCTTTCATTTCGTTAAATGTTGCAGAGAACGCAAACAAGACCGCTCAAGACAGGAGCGGTGCGTTCAAGAGATAGGTTTCTTCCCCCGTTCCAAAGGGGTGCGTTGCGACTTCAACATTGCTTCGCCGAAGAATTCCCACGGAAAAAGCGCAGACGCTCCCAGACGGGAGCAACGCAGTATTCTTTTTCCAATGGTAAATCTTCACTCGGCTTGCACCGTTTGGAACGTGAAGTTCAACCAATCCGTCCAAAGACGGTTCTTGAATTGCTGACGTACTCTAAAATTGTCGCCCGAACAACATTGTTCAGGCATGTTCGTGTCATGCTGTCCGGCACTTTGCCCGCCCTTCAGAACGAAAAACGGCATGCCGTCCGGCAACGCGGGTATTATACTTTCCGTTTTTGAAAATGCAAGAAAAGGGAGGACGTTTTTTTTGATCCCGCCGTCCCCGCCGCAGAACGGAGGGAATGGATAATTGAAAATTGATAGGTGGGGGAATTGCCCTTGCGGGCAATATTTTGTTGTTTGTCCTTTGCCGGACGGGCGGTATTTTGAGAACATTCGGTCAATATGACCAATCGGCAAGCACCGGGAACAATTTGATCTTGCTCTGAATTTCATAAAAAACTAGAATTTTATCGAAAGTTTTATTTATCGTTTTTAACGATTGTGCCGATAAGAGGGCAAGTAAGAGTTAGGTGCATGACATGGTCATGACATTACGCAAGCCGATTTTTGTGCCTGTCGGACAAAAACGGTACGGCAACCTATGACGTTTCTCCCGCAAAACAACCGGATTTTATGTTGGATCGGCCGTGCAGCCCTTGTACTGGCTGTCATCG
This sequence comes from Planctomycetaceae bacterium, assembly GCA_031256755.1. Taxonomy (GTDB): domain Bacteria; phylum Planctomycetota; class Planctomycetia; order Pirellulales; family Thermoguttaceae; genus WRKP01. Next base: position 8,371 of record JAIRPZ010000341.1, on the reverse strand, counting down.
CCGCCGGTTTTTCTGCCGGAACTCTTACCGCCGCTGACGAATTGGGAAGCCCTACCGGACGGATTTCGCGGATAAACCCTGATGACGACAGCGATAATGCCGAAAACCGGTCTCAAAAACAATCCCGGGAAGACCCGCGTCCGTTGCTGAATCTTTTCTCAACGCTCCGTTTTTGGGAGAAAGACAAGAAAAAAGAACAAAAACCGGCGGCAGCGCATCCGCACACGGACACTGCGGGCGGCGAGATTTTGGTTCCTGCCGACGTTCCGGTGGCAGGGTCATTGCCCAAACCGGCAACGCGAAACAGTGCCGGCAATACCCGTACAAACAAAAAAACGGAAACACCGGCGGACTCCAACGCCGCCCCCGAACCGCCGCCGAATCCTTATTTCGAGCGGACAGCCGCAGCAAATACGGCGGCACCGCTTTACGACCGCAACGGTAATAGTGCCGCCCTGCAAAAAGAGCATGCATCGGCATCGGCTTATGCGTTTGATGTTCGGGATTGGGTGGATTCTTATCCGGCGCACGAAGAAGAGGCACCGGTCATTAACCAAAGAACTTCGCTGCGGACACCGCTGGAAAATCCGGCTTCGGAACCCGCACCGCCGACCGGCAGCGAGTGGAACGGTTCCGCTGTCAGTATTGCCGACTTGTCCCGGCAAAAACCGGCTGCCGCCGCACCGCCGCAGAAACAGCCGCATGACGGCAAAGCAGCGGCTATTGATCTTTCGCCGTCCTATCAGAAACATCTGCCGTATGTGAAAACGCACGGCGTGCTTGTTGTTCAGGCGAATTTTCCGCTCACGGACATTGATCTGATTCTCAATGAATATAATTTGCTGCAAAATGATTTACGCCGCTATATCGGCGTACCGGAGGCCAAGGAAAAGATCGAACTTTGCGTTTTCAAGGATGAGAAATCGTACAAAAAGTTTTTGCAGAATCTTTTCCCGGATGCGCCGGACAACCGGCGGGCGTTGTATATTAAACTGAACAACAAACCGGGAACACTGCTTGTGCAGCGTACCGGCGATTATGAAGTTGACCTGCGGCATGAAATGACTCATGCGATTATTCATGCTTCGATTCCGATTATGCCGATTTGGCTTGACGAAGGATTGGCGAAGTATTTTGAAGTTCCGGCTGCGCAGCGTGCCGAGAAAAATCCGTATATGAGTCAGGTGAAATGGGGCGTGAAATTCGGTATGGTTCCCGCGCTGAACCGTTTGATTAAATTAGAAACGGCGGACGAAATGGGAACGAAAGAGTACCGGGAATCATGGGCTTGGACACATTTTTTAATTCATCATTCGCGGGACACTCATCAGATGCTGGCGGCTTATTTGCAGATGCTGGCAAAATGGTCGCAGAATTTAAGTCCGCGGCAGCGGCAGCATCCGAAGATTCCTTCGTTAAAACTTTATCTTGACGACATTATGCCGGAACAGCGCGAGGCGTTTAAGGTACACTTCGGAGCCGGAACAGAATGACGAACCGCCGCACGGACACTGTTTCTGTTCCGTTTCCGCTGCTGGAAACGAACAGCGAAGGCGTGATTTTGCCGGTGCGTGCCGCTGCCGGAGCCAAACGTAACCGTATGACTGCGGATCAAAACGGTATTCTGAAAGTTTTTGTTACGCAAATTCCCGAAAAAGGAAAAGCCAATGAAGCGATCCGAAAACAGATTGCCGAATCGTTCAATATCCGTATTTCGCAGGTTGAACTGATTCAGGGCGAAACATCGCCGCAAAAAAAGTTTCTGCTGCGGAACACCGAAGCGGCTGCCGTCGGAAAGCGGATTGCCGAAATGCAGAAAGCGGATACTTGAAACGTTCCGTAAATGACGTATCATGATGAGGCGGGCGGCAGAGAGCCGCTGCCGGACAATGAACCGTCCGATGCAAACCTTTAACATTCCATGAAACCGACCTACCTGCCTGTTTTGCTTATTTCTTTCACTTTGACCGCATTTATCGCCGGCTCCGGTGCGGCTTATTTTGTGTTACAAAAATCGTTTCAGAAAAAACTAGACGATCCGCAATTTGTTCAATCCATTAAGCCCGCCGAAAAGCAGCAAACGCGGAACCGTCCGCCGGCTCTTGTCCGTGTCGAAACAGCCCGAAAGGAGATGATCAACACGGTTCGTCCGTTTTACGGCAAACTCGCCGAAGTGCAGATTGCCAAAATTTCAACAGAGGTTTCCGGTTTGGTGATCGATCTGCCTGTTGAAGTCGGGTATAAAGTCAAAGGAAAAGAAACACTCATTGCACAAATTGACAAAACGTGGCTTGAACTTTCGGCAAAACAGACCGAAGCGGAAATCAAAATTCTTGAGCGGCAGTATGAATATCAACTTTCGGAATTGAAACGTGCCGAACAACTTGCCGGAAGAGCGGTAACCGAAAGCGATCTGGATAATCAGCGGATGACTGCTGAACAATACCGGCAGAATCTTGAGAAAGCGAAAATTGCTCATGAAGAGACAAAAGAGCGTATCCGCCGGTCAACGATAGTGGCACCGTTTGACGGTTATGTTATACGCCGCTTGGTCGGTCTCGGCGAACTTCTTTCGCCCGGAACGCCGATTGCGGAAATCGTTTCGCTCGGTTCGATTGATGCCGTAGTGAACATTGCTGAAGAATTTATCAATCACGTCAGCATTGGTGAAGAAATGCCGATTATTATTGATCAACTGGGAATCAAAGTTGCCGGCAAAGTTCACTCTATTGTTCCGTATGATATTCATGCGGCGACCCGGTCGTTTCCCGTGATTGTCCGTTTGGAAGACCGCGGCGGCGAATTGAAAGCCGGTATGAGTGCGACGGCTCTGGTGTCGATTACGGATCTGAATGAAGAAATTATTGTTGCGAAAAATGCGGTGCTGTCCAAACCGGACGGCAATGTCGTCTGGATTGCCGCGGAAACAACAAAGGAAGACGGCACGGTTTCGGTTTCTGCGCAGCCGGTACCGGTACAGATCACGGCGGAAAACATTGGTGCTTACGGTGTCCGTCCTGAAACGGAAGAAGGGAAGCGTTTGCTTGTGACCGGTGCGAAAACGATCATTGAAGGGGCGGAACGTTTGACCGGCAATCAGCAGATACGGATTGCCGCGATGGATCCGAAGTTAATGGAAAACCTTCCGCCGGCAACGGGACATCGGGAGATTCCGCGGCATAGAAAATTCAATTGAACGTCTGAATGTCGGACATAGAACAGCGGTATTGACGGCATGAGATATTGTTGCTATTCTTCCAAAATCAGTTGCCGGAACTCTTTGAAATAGGAATTGACCGTGTTGCGGCTAACGCCGGCTAGGCGGGAGTTGACGTTGCCGTCAAGTCCTCACAAAAACACCGAATTATGACGGACACTTTCCGCTCTAAACGCCTGTATTTCATAGAGTTATGTATTCTCTATGCGATACTTGTCAAGGCACTTGCGAATGATCCTGATAATCATGTGAATTCTGCCCAAGAAACGGACTATGCCAGCCGCACAGGCGGAAATAGTTTGCAGACCGCAGATTGCAGACGGCAGCAGAAAAGATTCTTTCTTGCTGCCGTCTGCTGTCTGCAATCTGCCGTCTATTTAATTATCAATTTTCAATTCTTTCCGTCCGCTGCCGGTATTGACAGCCCAGTCCGTTTTGGAGTTTTACATTTGGCGATCGTTTTGAGGTTTTGCTCTCAATCGTTCTCTTACTTCCCGCAAAGTGCGATCCTTCTTCGTCAGACGCACTACCGCTCCAGCCATTCCCGTCAGGAACGTCCAAACCTTCCCCAACGCCGCATTCCGAAAAACGTGTTTGTCCTTCTCCGAATGCAGGCAATTCTCCACATCCCAATGGCGAAGAATAGATTCCTGAAACCGTTTTGCAGATCTTTGATAGAGATTCTTTTGAGGATTTCGGCGATGGTGTGGTCTGTCGACACTCCGGGTATGACAATGGCGATGACAGTGTGAAACGTGTGGGAGACCCCGTGTTTTGACTGCGGGGCGGGGACGCTGCGGAAGCATTGCAGAAGTCGGGCGGCGGCAGGGGGCGGGCGAAGAGGACATTGCGGACTCCGTTGTATTTTGGGAACGGGAAATAAGTCTCTGCTCTTAATACGAAAGAATATCAAAAAGGTCGGGTAAAAATTCGCAAGTCGGGAAACTCCGCAACGGACTGAATGCACCAGCCGCCGGCGCACGGCGGGGGATTGAGCGTTGCCGATCAATTTCTTAAAATGCTGCGGAGAATGCGCAAGCAGAATGCAGAATCTTGCCGCCCCAAAACAGAAAACGTACTTTCCGCATTATGTACGACAAAGAACATTTACAATCGCTGATTTTAGAAAAATCGCTGAAATTCGGCGATTTTACGCTCGCCTCCGGGAAAAAAGCAAAATTTTATCTCGACTGCCGGCAAGTGACCCTCGATTCGTCCGGTGCAAAACTCATCGGCGAAGGAATTTTAGAACTCCTGCGGCACGATGACGCTTTGCCGCAAGCCGTCGGCGGAATGTCCATCGGTGCAGACCCGATCACCGCCGCTGTCATTACCGTTGCGGCTTTCCAAAATATCCCGCTCAAGGGCTTCATGGTACGCAAACAAAGCAAAGGACACGGAACTAATCAATTTGTCGAAGGTCCTGTCCATGCCGGCGACAGAATCGTCATTGTCGAAGACGTGGTCACCACCGGCGGTTCATCAATGGACGCTATCGAAAAAGTCGAACAAATCGGTGCCAAAGCCGACGGCGTAATCGCCATTATCGATCGGCTTGAAGGTGGCAGTGAACTGTTTGAGTCCAAAGGATACCGTTTCCGGTCGCTCTTCACCATCCGTGATTTCGGGATCGAGCCGAATCAGCCGTAAAAATTCGGGACAGGTTCATCCGCTTTATTTTTTCATCCATTCACCGAAAAATTTTTTGAGAAAAATGAAGAAAGTTTTTGTAACAGGAGCAAGCGGATTTATCGGTTATCATCTGATCCGAAAACTCCGCAGCAGAAACATTGAAGTCCGGTGTCTTATCCGGTCAACGTCCGAAGTGTCTCATCTTGCGGCGTTCAATGCGGAATACTGCACCGGCGATCTGACTTCGCCCGATCGTCTTGCCGAAGCCGTTGCCGGCTGCGATACCGTGTTTCATCTTGCCGGTTTAGTCCGTGCAAGAAAATATGCGGAGTTTGAATCGGTGAATCGGGACGGAACCCGGAATCTCGCCCAAGCCGCGGCGGAGTGTCCGGCTCCGCCGGTTTTCGTTTACGTTTCGTCATTAGCCGCCGCCGGTTTTGCGGCACCGAATAACCCCAAGCGTGAAACGGACTCGCCGATGCCGGTCTCGGGATACGGAAAAAGCAAATTAGCCGGAGAAAACGCACTGCTGCCATTTGCCGGACGATTGCCGTGTACCGTTATCCGGCCGGGCATTGTGTTCGGCGGAAGGGATAAAATGGGCGTTGAATTGTTCAAAGCGGTCAAACGGCTGGGCTTTTGTCCGAATCCGGGATGGACGGCAAAATACTATTCGTGGGTTCATGCCGAAGACCTTGCTGAATTGCTGACGGCGGCAGCGGAGCGGGGAGAGCGTCTGGCACAAGGTGCGCCTGCCGGTACGGGAATTTACTTTGCATCGGGAGGTGCGGGGCAGCGTTTTTCGGACATCTGTAAAATGATCGGTGAGTCGCTGCACCGGCGGGTTCGCCCGTTCCTGATACCGCCGGCTGCTGTTTGGGGAGTTGCCATGTATTACGAAATGCGGCAGCGGCTGATCGGATGCAGCCAGCCGTTTGACTGGGACAAAGCGGGAGAATCGCTGCGTCATTGGTGCTGTTCGCCGAAAAAAGCCGAAACGCAACTGAACTTTTCGCCGCTGCCGCTGCAAGAGCGGTTCCGGCAGACCGTGCAGTGGTTTCAGGAAAACGGCTGGCTGTAGGCGGGAGCGGCAGGCAGTCCTGCATTTTCAGAAAAAAACTTTCCGCCGGCAGCGGACTTTTTGGGGGGAATTATTTGTTTTTTTCCGGTTTTGTGATACAATCAGAGGGCTTATTTCCGCTCTCCTCTCTCACGTATGTCGAAATACCGGTTTGATTTTGTGCTGCGAGTCCAAATCATCGCCGCCATTGTGTCACTTGCGCTGCTCATCATTGCTGTCGGTATCGGGACAGGAATGATCCTTTTGCGAAACAGCCTTGTCAAACTTGAACAAGGTTCGCTCAAAATTATCGCCGATATTGCCGATCACCTCGTCTCCGATAAAATTTATCTCCTCAAATTCAATCTCCAAACCTGTGCCGATGGCATTGCGGATGCCGTCGCCGGCAACCCGAACGCAGATATGCAGACAATACTGACCCGTCTGCACGAAATCGATCTGTCCATTGACGGCTACGGCAATTTTTCCGGTTTTGCCGTCATTGAACGTACCGGCGAAAACGATGATGCTCCCTACAAAATCATTGCCGCCACCGGCAAAAATGCGATGACGGAAGATATTCTGCAAAAGAAGCCCGATTACATCGTTAAAGCCTTCGACGGCAATTCCGTTTTTTCAACCACCACTCAAAGTACCGGCAACTCGCTTGTCCTGTTTTGCTGTGCAAATGTCGATTCGCCGGAAAACGGGAACAAAGTCAAACGGGTTCTCTGCGCCACGCTTGACGGTTTGTATTTTTTTCATCTCGTGTCGAATTTCCGTATCTGGACAGAAAACGGCGATATTGTTATTTGCGACAGCGAAGGAACGTTGATCGCCACCCAGTTCGAATTTGATGTCCGCGCTCGGGCAAATTATATCCAACGTTCTCAAAATCAGCCGGAGTTAAAATCGCTCGGCATCTTTTTCCGTGAAATGATCGCCAAAGACGATAAAGGAAACGGCAGAACAGGAACGAACCTGCATATTCTCCGCGGCGATTCCCGCATCGCTTATTACCGTCCGGTGACGAATTCGGCGATGGGCTGGTCGCTCGGCGTAACCGCTCCGGTTGCCGACGGCCCTGTTCACGATGCCCTGTTCGGACTGCTGATCGTCGGCGCAATCAGTTTTTTGTTGAGCGTGATCACGGCGGTTATTGCGTCCGGTTTTCTCATCAAACCGTACAAAGAAGCGTTTGCGGCAAAAGAACTCGCCGAAAAGGCATCCGAATCGAAAAGCATGTTCCTTGCCAATATGAGTCATGAAATGCGGACTCCGCTCAATGCGATCATCGGGTTGTCCGAACTATCCATCGGGTCGAAAGATGTCCGCGGAGAAGTTGCCGGAAACCTGAACAAAATCTACAATTCCGGTACGACGCTGCTGGGAACAATCAATGATCTGCTCGACATTTCTAAAATTGAGGCGGGCAAGTTTGAACTCCTGCCGCTGGAATACGACCTGCCGAGTTTAATCAACGATACGGCTTCGCTGAATCAAGTCCGCATCGGTTCCAAACCGATTCAATTCAAACTCGAAGTCGACGAAAACCTGCCGAGTCATCTCATCGGCGATGAACTCCGCATCAAACAGATTTTTAACAATTTGCTTTCAAATGCGTTCAAATATACCCGTGAGGGGCAGGTGACGTGGTCTATTTGGGGCGAACAGGAAGGGGATCATTATTACCTTGTTTCCTCTATTGCGGATACCGGTATCGGCATTCGTCCTGAAGATTTGCCGTTGCTGTTTACGGAATATCATCAGGTTGATTCCAAGGCGAACCGGCGGATCGAAGGCACCGGTCTCGGTCTTGCTCTTGCCAAACAGATGGTCGGACTGATGCACGGAAGTATTCATGTCAAAAGCGAATATCAGAAGGGAACGACTTTTACATTCAGGATTTTGCAGCAGCGGCAGACCTCCGACATTATCGGTAAAGACGTGGCGTTTAATCTGATTCACATGCGTCATTCCGAGAGTAAATTGGCGAGGAATGCCCGGCTTGTCCGGCTCAAACTGCCGTATGCCAAAGTGCTGGTTGTGGATGATGTGCAAACCAATCTTGATGTGGCACGCGGAATGCTGAAGCCCTATGAAATGCAGGTGGATTGCGTGTCGAGCGGACCGCAAGCCATTGATGCGATCCGGCAGGAAAAGGTGCGGTACAATGCGATTTTTATGGATCATATGATGCCGGGCATGGACGGTATAGAAACCACAAAAATTATTCGGGAAAAAATCGGGACAGAATACGCCGAAAACATTCCGATCATTGCCCTGACAGCCAATGCGATTCTGGGCAATGAAGAGATGTTTTTGGCAAACGGCTTTCAGGCGTTTTTATCGAAACCGATAGACATTATGCGTCTTGATGCGGCGATACGCCGCTGGGTGCGGGACAAAACGCAGGAAACCGGCGGCGATTTTGATACAGCGGCAGTCATAACGGCGGCGGC
>JAIRPZ010000337.1 GCA_031256755.1 Planctomycetaceae bacterium | reverse complement strand
GTTTTTTGTTACAAAAACAGGTGCTTTAACATGATCCTTTTTACAGGAGAAAGAGAATGAGTAACAAAATGTTTCTGATTTGTACATGCACGGTCGGCTGTCTGCTTGCCGGTGCGATTGTTTTTTCTCAACTCAATCCGGCCCCGGTTACGCCGCAGGTCGAGATTGATGCCCGGTTCAACAGTGCCGATTCGGACAAAAACGGATCTCTGTCGAAAGAAGAATTCGGCAAGTATCTGAAAGTGTTGCAGCGGACTGCCGCCGGCAGCGGTGTCAAGATATGTGCCAAGACCGGTCAACCATGTTCACATAGCGGCGGTACTGCCGGTAAAGAAGGGGGCTGCTGCGGAGGAAAGAATAAAGGTGAAGCCGGTACCGCCGGCAAGGAAGGGGGCTGCTGCGGAGGAAAGAATAAAGGTGAAGCCGATACCGCCGGCAAGGAAGGGGGTTGCTGCGGGGGAAAGAATAAAGGCGAAGCCGGTACCGCCGGCAAAGAAGGGGGATGCTGCGGAGGAAAGGACAAACCGTCTGTTGCAGGGAAAGCCGATCACACTGCGGATCATGCCGCTGACCATGCTGACGAACCGGTATTGACCGCGTCTCCGTAGTTTTTAAGTATCTTCTTCGGAGAACGGGCAGGACGCTCAAAACGTCCTGCCGGCCGGTTCACGGTGGAAGAACGGTGACAGCCGGCGATGCGGATGAATGCGTTTACTTCGGAACGTTTTTGGAAGGAACATTTTCCTCTGTTCCCTCTTTTGCCGTTTTCTTATTGATTTTCATCCGCCTGCTGGCAATACCGGTAATAATGTACAGCCCCGCAAGAACCGCTGCCCACGCTGCCGCGAAAACCGGCGTAAAGTGCATATACTTGTTCGTGTACGACGGAATTGACCGTTTCGGCACTGTCGTTTTGAAACCCATTTCGGCAAACGGTTTGTCCGAAATATAAATCCACGATGTTCCGCCTGCCTCTTCTTCGCCGTAAATATGCTGTTCGTACTTTTTATCGGCAGCAATGATTTCCTTTGCTTCTTTCAGGAGTTCGTCATGGTCGCCGAATTTCATCACACCGGTCGGGCAAACCGAAACGCAGGCAGGTGCCTCATTTTGATTCACCCGGCTGCTGCACATCATACATTTTTCGAGAGTCGGAATCGGCTTGTGCCATTCAAATTTCGGAATGCTGAACGGACAGGCAAGCATGCAGTAGCGGCAGCCGACACACAGTTGCGGATAATAAACGACGGGACCGGCTTCCGTTTTTTGGAACGCCTTTGCAAAACAAGCCGATGCACAAGCCGGTTCTTTACAGTGCAGACATTGCCGTTTGATATACCGCCAAACCTCGCTGCCGTCCGTTTTGGTCGCACTGCTGACCGCATCGGCACTGTGAATATGAATGTCAATTCCTAACGCCGTAATATCCTTGCCCGGCTGATGACTGGTGCATTTGCCGGTTTCTTTGTCGAAACGGCGTTTCTGGATGACCGTCCAGTTTTCGGCGGAAAGTTCAGCGTTTTCGCCGCTGGACGGTGCATATTTCTTCTCAATGCCCAGCGAATTGGCATCCGTAATGGCGGCGGCGAGGCGTTCACCTTCGCTGTCCGGCAGAGCCGGACGTTTCGTCCACTCGGTTTTGTTGTACATTTTGCATGCAACAGTACAACTGCCGCAGCCGACACATTTGGTCAAATCAACCAGAACACCTTTTGCCATGACTTTTCTCCGATCTGCCGGACACTGCCGCCGGACAGCAACGGACGTTGATTGTAATGAGAAAAGATAAAAATGCAATGCCCACATACGCCCGCAAAAAAGCCCGTACGCATTAACGCCGAAACAGTTTGGCAGGCAGTTCCGGCTTCGGTATTTGCAAAGAAGAATTCCGCAGCAGCGCGTCGGAATCGGTGCGGCGGTCAAAAACGGGCTGCGGCAGGGAATTTGCCGGCGGAAGAACCGATAATTCTTCCAGCGGAGTCAGCGGTTCCGCTCTTCCCGGCACAAGCGGCTGGAGAATGTCCGGTGTTGTCCGCGCCCGGAATAAATCGTCAATTTCGGCAGATTTTTGCACAACCGGCGGCGGCAAATCCTTTAGTGGCAAGGATAACACATCTGTCACCGGTGCCGGAGTTCCCCGGTTGTCCGGCGGAAAAATTTCGTTCTGTATCCGTTCCGCTGTTTTTTGAACGGTTTCCTGCACCGTATTTTTAACGGCATTCTGCAAGGCGGGTGCCGCTGCCGGGGAGACCGGCTCCTGAACCGTTTGTTTTGCCGTCAGTTCGCCCGCCGCTGCTTTTTTGCCGTTCCACCAATCGGTTACGGCTGTCCAAAGCGAACCGGTACGGATTTGCGTGCTTGCTTGAATTTGCTGCACCTGATTCAGGAATTGCTGAACGGTTTCGGTTCCCTGAATTTTTAATTCCGGCAATTCCTGATTCGGGACAGCGGCATCGACTTTCTGCTGAAATTGGTCTAATTGGGCGTGAACAAATTCATAACTGTCTTTCGGTACGAAAAAACTCATTCCGGCGATGGCTTTTATGAGATACAGTCCCGATACGGAATTGAAAACGACTCCCCGGCTTGTTTCGCTGAACATCACGGCAAAAAATGTGAGGATCATGCAGATCAGGAATCCTTTCAGGAATCCGAGCATTCCGCCGAGCAAACTATTGAGTTTGGCGAGATGCCAGTGCCGGATCAGTTTTTCGAGCAGTGCATAAGCGAACCGGATGGCAACCATCGTGATCAAAAAGATAACCGCCATTGCCGCAACCTGATTCCAAGGGGATTCGACAGGAATCGTCGGTGCGACGAGTCCGCCGAAACGGGAAGAAACGAGCCAGCAGACGAAAAAAGAACCGGCGGAAACGATTTGCGAAACCATCCCTTTCCACACGCCCCGCAGCGTTAGAAACGCACAGACCGCCAATACCGTTAAATCAAATACGCTCATAAAAACCGCCTGCGGGACGCAACACTGCAATCTACAGCCGGTATGATACACGTTTTTGCCGTTTACGGAAAGAGCAGTTTTTGAGCGGGAATCTCCCGATACGCGAACAGAAACGCGGACACCGGTGCCGGGCGGTTGTCATTGTCATGATCTTCACAGTAATAGACCGGTTTTTGCGGAGTTTCTTGCCTGATGTCCAACGGTGTCGGAGCCAATCCGATAAAGACGAAGAGCAGTGTTGCCCAGCCGAGTCCGCAGCGGAACCATGAAATCGGCAATTTGCCGTCTCTGACCGGCGGATGCTGAATACCGGCAAGAACGATGAGCAGCAGCAAGAGCGACCAATGCCATAGTTGATACCAGCAAACGGCAATCAGAACTGCCGTAAAAATAATTTTGACAGCGGGATACGAATGATTGCCGAGCATGGCATAAAAAACGTGACCGCCATCCAGTTGGCTGAACGGCATCAGATTGATGGATGTCAGCAGCAGTCCTGCCCATGCCGCCATCGCGATTGGATGCATAACAAGCGTCATTTGCGGCGGCAGCGGTCCGTAAATCCAGTACACCGCCCACTGAAAGAGCAGCGGATAGCCGAATTCGAAACCGCCGGGCAGCGGTCCGATAGACGACCATTTGATTCCGAAGTAGAGAAAAATCAGCGAGGGGATAAGTCCTGCCAGCGGACCGGAAATACCGATGTCGAACAATGCCCGGCGGTTGGGAACTTCTTCGTCCATAGCAATCACGGCTCCGAGAGTTCCGAAAGCCCCGAAGGGCATCGGCAGAAAGAGAGGGGGGCTGCTGCGAACACGAAACCGGCGGGACTGAATAAAATGTCCGAGTTCGTGGCAAGTCAGAATAAACATCAATCCGCCGGAAAACAGGATGGCGTGCCAAAAAACGGTGCAAAATTGCGTCCAGTACAGTGCTGCCGATTCAACGCCGGCAGCACTTAAACAAACAGCAAAGAGGAAACGGGAAAGAACACCGTCATCAAAACCGAAGCGGCAGAATGTTGTGGTGAACCATGTTGCCGCATAAAGCAATAGGGCTAATTTCCATAGTTTTAGCGGGGAGCGGTGCGGCATTTCCTAATTTCGGCAGGTTCTAATCGTACCGTATCATAACGGATGCCGGTCAAAATGCAAGCGGAGCGGCAAGCCCGCAAGAACGGCGACTGTTCTTGTTTTTTCAAACGTTTCGGATAAAATAAGCGAAAATTTTCGTGAAAACGGCTGATGAAATTAAAACAATTTTCCCTGTTTTTGGAGAATAAACCGGGTAATATCCGCAAAATATACCGCACACTTGACGATCACGGAATCAGTATCGAAACTATGGTGCTTGCGGATACGGAACACTACGGCGTACTCCGAATACTCGTGAAAAATTGGGAAGCCGCAAAAGAAGTATTTGAAAAAAACGGTATGGTCTTCCGCATTTCGGAAGTGATCGCCGTTGCCGTGGACTGCCGTTCCGGCGGATTAACCGGCGTTTTGGATATACTCGATGAAAACGGATTAAATGTTGAATATATGTACGGTTTTTTTCACAGTTTCCCGAACAACACCGGTCTCACTCCCGACTGCCCTTTACCGGCGGCGGATGCGGCAAATACGGTTGTTGTTTTCCGGTTTGAAAATCCCGATGCCTGTATTGAGACATTAAAAAAACGAAACATTCGGATTATCGGCGAGCAAGAACTTTTTAATTCCTGATTAAACCCCGGTTTCCTTAACCCCCTTGTGATTATAATGACACCATCCGAACAATATGATGTTTGCATCGGTTTGCTGCGGGCGAATCAAACGTCCGAAGCCGTTGCGTCGCTGAAGGAAATAACGGAAAAATTTCCTGATTTTCCGCTTGCTTATAACTGTCTGGCGGCAATTTATAAAAAAGAAAACAATATCGAAGCGGCGATTGCGGCGATGGAAAAATATTGTGCGGCAGAACCGGATGATCCTTTCGGTTTTTCCGTGTTAAGTGCTTACTGTATCGAAGCCGGACGACGGGAACAAGCCGAAGAAGCACGCGGAACGGCTTTTGAACTGCGTTTTCGATCACAGATGTCTCATTCGGAAAATCCGCCGGAGAACCAGTAAATGACGTACAAGATTTTAATTGCCGATGATAATGTTCCCAACGTGGAATTGCTCGAAGCGTATCTTTCTCATTTGAACTATGAGATGGAATCGGCGCAGGACGGTGCCGAAACATTGGAAAAGGTTCAGTCCTTTGCGCCGGATTTAATTCTGCTCGATATTATGATGCCGAAACTGAACGGCTTTGAAGTTTGTGCAAAATTAAAAAGCGATCCGCAAACCAAGGGAATGATGATTTTAATGGTAACGGCTTTGAGTGAAATCGGCGATGTGGAACGGGCGGTCAATGCCGGCTGCGATGATTATTTGAGTAAGCCCGTCAATAAATATGAATTGATCAAACGGGTCGAAAACCTGCTGAAACTCCGCTCGGTGACGAATGAACTGGAGCGTCTCAAAAGATATATTGACGAGATGGAAAAATGACGGACGGCGGGGCTTGACTTCAGCGAACCATCCGGTTGACCGCATTCAGTATGGCAAGCGTTCCCGCTTCAATCGTATCGGTTGACACTCCGTGTCCCCGGAAGATTTCGCTTCCTTTGTTCAGCAGCACCGTTGATTCGCCCTGTGCATCTTCACCGACCGAAACGCTTTGCACCGAATATTCTTTGATCGAAATGTCCAAACCGGTCAAGTCCTGCACTGCCAGAAAGACCGCATCAATCGGACCGTCGCCGCCGGCGATCTCTTTTGTGTATTCCTGCGTTCCCCGCCGGAGTTTCAGCGTCAGCACCGGTTCGCTGCCGGTGCAGCAATGCAAATCGTAGGACACAAATGTCCAGTCGCCGGAAGAAACCGGAACGTTTAATCCTTTGTTTTCGTGCATTTGCTGCTCGATCAATGCCGAAATATCTTCATCGTAAATGTTCTTTTTCCGGTCTGCTAATTTTTTGAATTCTCCGAAGAGATTTGTCAATGTTTCCGCATCAAGATCATAACCGAGCATTTTTGTCCGATCCGCCAATGCTGCTCTGCCGCTGTGTTTGCCGAGAACCAAATCGGTCTTTTGAAACCCGACATCCGCCGGAGACATAATTTCATACGTTGTCGGATTTTTCAACATACCGTCCTGATGAATTCCCGATTCGTGAGCAAATGCATTTTGACCGACTACTGCTTTGTTGCGAGGCACTTTCAAGCCGGTCACGGATGCCACCAGCCGGCTGACCGGAACGAGTTTCTGTGTGATAATTCTTGTTCCCGCCTGATAAACATCGCACCGGGTTTTCAATGCCATGACAATTTCTTCGAGGGCACAGTTTCCGGCCCGCTCGCCCAAACCGTTGATGGTACATTCGACCTGTCCGGCACCGGCTTGCACTGCTGCCAAACTTGTTGCTGCCGCCATGCCGAGGTCATTGTGGTTATGGACGCTGATCACGGCGCGGTCAATGTTCGGTACACGCTCAAACAAATTGCGGATACGTTCATACATTTCGTGCGGTGCCGCATAACCGACGGTATCGGGAATGTTCACTGTTGCGGCACCGGCATTGATGACGGCTTCGACAACACGGCAGAGGTGGTCGATTTCGGTTCGGGTGGCATCTTCCGCAGAGAACTCAATGTCGGGACAAAACCGCCGGGCATATTTGACGGCTTCAATGGCGGTTTCAACATTCTGATCCATGTTCATACGGAGTTTGTATTCACGATGAATCGGACTGGTGGCGAGAAAGACGTGGATGGTCGGCTGTTCGGCTTCTTTAACGGCTTCGGCGGCGGCATCAATATCTTTTGTTACGCACCGGGCAAGAGAGCAAACGCCGCTTCCTTTAACGGATTTAGCGACTTCGCGGACGGATTCAAAATCGCCGGGCGAAGCGACGGCAAAACCGGCTTCGATAATATCAACGCCGAGATCGGCAAGGGCGTGAGCGACTTGGAGTTTTTCGCTCAAATTCATGCTGGCACCGGGTGACTGTTCGCCGTCCCGAAGAGTCGTATCGAATATTCTAATTGTCCGCATACGGCATATTCTAACACAAAACGGACAAAAAGCGGTACGGCGTATTCTTTTTGTCTGCCGTCCGCTGCCAAAAACCGTTTGCCGGAAGAAAAAACGGCGGCTGTATATCCGCAGAACAAAATCACTTCCGGTCAGTATCGTATTCCGTCCGCGACAGGACGGACTGCTGTAATGCTTTTAATGCCTGTTTCAACGTCCGATCTTCCGGCGCAAGTTCATTGTCTGGTATCGAACCTCCTGTTTTTTCACCGTAAGGTGAGTATTTTTCCCATTCGATAGAAATATTCGCAAACTTCTGCATCGCATCGTTGTAATTGTCAACGTCACGAATGCCGACAGCACGCGCGTCCTCTCCTGTCAGCCACTTGTAAATACAATGCGTCATTTCAAGTTCTGTCGGCGTGACAAACGGAGCATATTCTTCTTGTACATACGTAAACATTTCCGCCAAATTCTGTCCTTCATGGGCGAAATCAAGGTTTGCGGCAAAACGTATCCATTTGTCGTTTTTTCTCCGCCGATCATTGTCCTGAAAGAATTTCTCCTGCATC
>JAIRPZ010000309.1 GCA_031256755.1 Planctomycetaceae bacterium | reverse complement strand
TCCCGCCGCAAGAGCCGCTAAATGACCGGCAATTCATAGCCCTTCCGGTGTTCACGCCGAAGCCAAGTATTCGCTTCTGCATCGTTCACGAATTCTTCTTTCTCCGGGTCCCATTTCAGGCTGCGCCCGAGAAAACGGGCAACGTTGAGAATATGGCACAGTTCCGCCGTCCGAATGCCGGTTTCAATGTCGCCGACGGGCTTCCCGCCGCTGTAAATGCAGTCAATCCAATTCGTGATGTGACTCGGCATTTTGAATCCGGCATGTTCTTTCAGCCAGTTTTCGGCAAGTTCCGGCGGATTGGAATTGAATTTTCCTCGCCCGATTTCCGCTTTCCCTTTTTCACCGATGAAAATTCCGCCGCCCCGGTTCGTCGTCTTGTCGTCCAGCACCACCGTCAGTCCGTTAGCATACCGGAAAGATAATTTCGGTTTATTGCAAAGGGCATTTCCCTGCTTTGACGTTTCCGGTTTGGTAAAAACCGGCGGGACAAGTTTTTCCCCTTCGACAATCACTTCGACCGGACCGGTGGTGTCCATTCCGAGCGCACATTGAATCTGGTCGAATCCGTGCGTTCCCCAGCCGGTCATTTCACCGCCGGAATAAGGACGGAACGAAATCCAGCCCGGTCTGCCGCGCGGGATAAACAATTCCGGGTGAAACGGCACCGGTTCGGTCGGCCCGCACCATAAATCCCAGTCCAGTCCTTCCGGTACCGGCTCGGCTTTCATATCGTAAAGCCAAGGGGATTCAAAGTTTGCCGCAAGGACGCGTGTGATTTTGCCGAGGTGTCCTTCGCGGATAAAACGGCAGCCGAGTTCGTTGGGAATCATTGACCGCTGATGACTGCCGCATTGGAAAACGATACCGGTTTTCCGTGCCGCCTTCCGCATCATTACGCCGTCGTGAATGGTGAGCGTAATCGGTTTTTCCACGTAAAGATGTTTTCCGGCGAGGGCGGCGTTGACGCAAATCAGCGACCGCCAATGTTCCGGCGTTGCCGTGACCACGGCATCCACGTTTTTATTGTCAATGATTTTGCGGTAATCCTGTACGGCGGCTTCCGGCGGCAGTCCATGTTTGGCGGCAATTTCTTCAGCGCGTTTTTTCCAGACATCGCAAACGGCAACGGCTTGTGTTCGTTTGTCTTTGGCGGCATTGGCGAAAACGCCGCTTCCCTGCCTTCCGACACCGATACCGGCAATGGCGATGCGGTCATTCGCACCGGGTCGTTTGGCGGCGGGGTCGGCAAGTGCCTGACGGGAAATGAGGGTCGGAACGGCCACCGACAATGCGGCGGCTTTAAGGGAATTCTGTAAAAAACGGCGGCGGTTTTGCATAGAGGTTTCTTGCATGGGAGTTTATTGGAGTTTGTTGAATGGAAAAGCGGACAATTCCCGCTGATTTTACTCCCATTAACCGCAAAGTCAAGCGTGCGGTTGGATATTTATCTATTGGATATTTATCTACTTGAAAACGGATCATTGGACTTGTTCCGTACCCAACTAAATTGTTACGATTTGTATTGTTACGATTTGTTCGGTGTTGCCTTCTATTATTCCGCCGTCCGCACATCCGGCAGGTTTTCGCGGTATAATGTCCGCATGCCTCGTTATCTTGTCCCGTTTCATCCGAAACGTCATCCGCATTTTTTTACGGACGTTCTGATCATCGGCGGAGGTCTTGCCGGTCTGCGAACCTCGCTCGCCGTCGATCCCCGCTGCCAAGTCATTCTCCTTTGCAAAAACGGTCTCGAAAACTCCAACAGCGTCCACGCCCAAGGCGGCATCGCTGCCGTTTGGGATAAAAGCGATTCGATGACACAGCACATCGAAGATACCCTCGCTGCCGGCGGAAATATCTGCACCCGAAGTGTTGTTGAACACGTGGTCAAACATGGTCCCGAAGAAATCCGAAAACTCATCGGATTCGGAACAAACTTCGACAGAAATGCCGACGGCGAATTGCTGCTCGGCAGAGAAGGCGGACACCGCAGCGACCGGATTCTGCATGCCAACGGCGATTCCACCGGACGGGAACTGATCCGCTCTTTGATCGCCGAAGTCCGCCGCCGACCGAATATCCGCATTTGGGAAAATACCTTCGCCCTTGATTTGCTGACAACAGACATAAAAACCGCAGACCGGACGTGCGGCACAGCGGAACTTCCGATTTGCCGCGGCGCAATCGTCTATTGGAAAAAGCACGATGAAAAAGAACTCATTTGGGCAAAGCAAACCATTCTTGCCAGCGGCGGTATCGGACAACTGTATCGGGAAACAACCAATCCCGAAGTGGCCACCGGCGACGGAATTGCTATGGCTTACCGCGCCGGTGCCGCAATTCAGGATATGGAATTTATTCAGTTTCACCCGACCGTCCTTTACATTGCGGGCAGCAGCCGGAGTTTGATTTCCGAAGCGATGCGGGGTGAAGGGGCGTTGCTTGTCGACCGGAAAGGTTACCGGTTCATGCCTGATTACGATGAGCGGGCGGAACTTGCCCCGCGCGATGTTGTCAGCAAAAGCATTGTCCGGCAAATGGAAAAGACGAATTCGCCGAATGTGTATCTTGATTTAACGCATAAGCCGGCAGAGTTTTTATACCGGCGGTTTCCGGGCATTGCCGCTACGTGCCGTCAATTCGGCATCGACATTGCGAAGGATCGGATACCGGTGCGTCCCGGTGTGCATTATTTGATGGGCGGTGCAACGGCGGACAGAGACGGGCGGACTTCGCTTGCCGGTTTGTGGGCTGTCGGCGAAGTTTCCCGCACCGGTTTGCACGGTGCGAATCGGCTTGCGTCCAACAGTTTGCTCGAAGCCTTGGTGTTCGGCGAATCGGCAGGACGGCTTGCTTCGGAGTGCGTGAAAAGTATGAACGATGACTATCGGGCGGAAGTGATCGGGAATTGGCCGTTAGAACAGACGGCAGGCAGGACGGTTTATACCGAAACGGAAAACACGCCGCCCGTTTCCCGTTCCTCGCCTCTCATCGATATGACCGATATTCGGAATTCGTTAAAAAGTTTAATGTGGCGGAAGGCGGGTGTGGTGCGGAACGAAGAAGGTTTGCGGTCGGCATTGGAAGACGTAAAACAGTGGTCGGGCTATGTGCTGGCACAGCAATTTCAATCGCAGGAGGGCTGGGAAATTCAAAATATGCTGACTGCCGCCCGGCTGATTTTAGAAGCCGCCCTTGCCCGAAAAGAGACATGCGGTGCGCACACGAGATCCGATTAACGTACAAAAATACGATGCCGGATGTATGCGGAAAGAAGGAATCATTCGACGGATGCATTGACAACTGATGCGTTAAAATGTTTTTGCAGAAAGCGGATGCAATCCTGAACGAGATGTTCCGGTGCGCTGGCACCGGCGGTGATCAGTACCGTTTCCGAACCGGTGAATCGGGAAAGCGGAATATCTTCGGCTCCGTCTGCTAAATAGGATCGGACACCGCACGCTTCCGCTTGTTCCGCCAGCCGTCTGCTGTTGGAACTTGACCGGCTTCCGACAACGATAACGGCATCGGATTCGCTGCACCGCTTCCGCACGGCTTCCTGACGGAGTTGCGTGGCAAGACAAATATTCGATTTCGGCTGCCCTTCGATCTGCGGAAAACGCTCTTTTAATAATTCAATCATTTTGAATGTTTCTGTTACAGAAAGCGTTGTCTGTGTCAGATAAGCAAGTTTTTCGTTCCGGCGGAACGGCAGCAGTTCGATTTCTGCGGTATTTTCTACGATCTGAATGGAGTTCGGTATTTCGCCGACCACACCGGTAACTTCATCATGTCCCCGGTGTCCGATGAGAATCACTTTATATCCTTGCTGTTCATAATGCAGAGCCGCCTGATGTACGTTATTGACGAGCGGGCAAGTGGCATCAATAACCGTGAGGGATTTTTCGGCGGCGATCCTTCGGATGTCCGGTGCCACGCCGTGTGCGGAAAACATTAACCGCGAGCCGTTGGGAACGTCGTCCAGCGAATCCACAAAAATTACGCCCCGGCGGCGAAAATCGTTGACAATCCACGTATTATGAACGATTTCGTGATAAACATAGACGGGCGTACCGAGTTGCAAAGCGTCATCGAGACGCAGAATGGCCGTGGTCACACCGGCACAAAAACCGCGCGGGTCGGCCAGCAAAATCTTCATGTGAGCCGTTATTCCTGTCTTTTCCCTTTGGGGACTCATTTTACCGGTCAATGACTGTGAAAACAAGAAATCATGGCTGTCATCCATAAAAATAAAACGCTTGCAGAACGATAACCGAAGCGGCAGCGTTATCTCCGGTAAAACCGGTTTGTTTGGAATTCCGGCGGTTTTTTGCAGAATCCGGCAAAAAATACTGATTAACGTCCCGTGCGATCCCCCTTTGATTCTTTCCTTTCGGTTTCCGGCATGTTTCCGCATTACCGCCCAGTCATTTTATTTTTCAGCATATTTACCGCTGCCGGCTGGGGACTGCCCGGATTCTGCCAAACAACACTCTCTCAAACACTGCCGCCGCTCATTCCCTCCCATACCCGGACATTTTCGATCCCCTTTGAAACCGCCGGCGATTCCGTCCGCGAAGTTGAAGTTCTTGTT
Organism: Planctomycetaceae bacterium; assembly: GCA_031256755.1. Taxonomy (GTDB): domain Bacteria; phylum Planctomycetota; class Planctomycetia; order Pirellulales; family Thermoguttaceae; genus WRKP01. Next base: position 2,913 of record JAIRPZ010000309.1, on the reverse strand, counting down.
TCCCAAGATCGGGGAAAACGCTGGTATACTGCTGTCCGGCAAGATGCCGCCGCAAAAAAAATCATTTTCAATGCTGAAACGGACGGCGAATATTGGTTTGCTTTTCGGACAATTTCTGCATCGGGTGCGGTCAGTCCTGCCCGAAACACACCGCAGTTGCGGGTTGCCGTTAGTACCGCTCCGGCCGGAATTGTCCTGCCGCCGCGTCAGACCGATTCCGGTCCTGTGCTGCCGCCGAAACCGGAAAAGTTCACAGAAAACCGCGGACAAAAACCGGCAGAAAAAGCAGTAGAAAAAACAGCAGAAAAAGCAGCCGTGCCGCAAGCCGAATCAAAAACCGAAAAATCTGCCGTTCCTGCGGATGCTGTTTTCGGTCCGACATTTTCCGGCTTTACGCCGTCCGCCGCACCGGATAACGTTCTGGACGAATTGTTGAGCAAAATGGGTGCTTTTGCGGATATACAACCGGCTGTTTCACCGGTTCATCAGCCGGCGGCTCACGCCCCGCCTGCCGTTGCGGCGGCAACTCCGGCAGCGGGCAGCACCGGCAACTCCGCCGGAGCGGCTGCCGGCGGAATTACGGAAATTACGATGAATAACAAGATTTCACCGCCGCAAATCATTGTGAAATGGAATACCGGCGATCCGCGCTGGCAGGATGCACAAATCGACATTCTGCGGAAACCATCAGAACAGGAACCGGCTGTTCCCATTGCGACCAATTTGCCGAACAGCGGTGAATATTGGTGGTATCTTTCGCCGAATGATTTGAAACCGTTTTTCATTACCGTCCGTATCCGAAGTTTGCACGGCGGCATTTTACAGGACACCACCCGCTCCGCCATTTCCATTGACCCGAAAGTTATCCGGTGACCGCGTAACACTTCATTTCCATATCTTTTTTCCCTTGCTCGGTTTTCACTCCATCGTTATACTGCCGCTAAATCAATACCCCCTGCGTTTTCCCGCCACTGCCGGATATGCACAACATTTTGACAAAAACCGCTAAACAACTGCGCCGTTTTGTTTGTAACACGACCAATGAATTCACGTTGCCGGTGTTGATTTATTTTGCACGTCTGTTGATGCCGCTTGCACGCAAAGATGCTGCCGAAAATATCCATATCGAAACGTTTCGCAAGTTTCTTGCCGAACGCCGTGATGCACGAAACAACGGAAAAGAATCTTTAGGCGAATTACTCTACCGGTTAGAACGCAACCTTGATGCAGAATCGTGTTATGCGGTCGAGCGGTATCTGCTTCGGGAATTCACCATCATCGAAGCAGAAAGAGCCGCCTGCATCTATACAGGCAGTAATTGGAAACGCTGGCGGGATGAACAGGAAATCTGCGAGAGCAAAGAACTCAAACAGCGGCGTTGTTCGTATCTGGATTTGAACGACAACGGCATTGTTTTTTTACCGCCGGATATTCAAAACGGTCTTGCCGGCAAGGATTTTCTTGATTGCGGTTCGTACACCGGCGATTCCCTGCCCGTTTTGCAGAAATATAAACCATCTGTCATTTATGCTTTTGAACCGGACAAAAATATTTTCAGCATTTTGATAGAGAATTGCCGTAAAAACGGCTGGTCAAACGTTGTTCCGGTCGCCAAGGGCATTGCCGAGTGTTCCAAGACCGTTTCTTTCAATGCTGCGGCGAATTCCGCTTCGACTGTCTTGGACGGACGGCTGAACGGAACATCGGCGCGGGCGAATCAGCAAACCGAAATCGAATGTATTGACATCGACAGATTTTGTCACGAAAACAACGTCAATCCCGGCTGTATCAAAATGGACATTGAGGGTTTGGAATCAGCGGCCATTCACGGGGCTGCGGAAACCATTAAAAAGTTCAAGCCGGTGCTGTTGATTTCGATTTATCACACCCCGGACGACTTTTTCGGCATCAAGCCGTTTATTGAGGACTTGAATCTCGGCTACCGGTTTTTGATACGAAAACTATCGCCAAAACGGTTAGATGCGGAAACGATGCTCATCGGCTGGGTGCCGTGAGCCGTTTTCCGCGTTTTTCAAGAGTTGTCTCCTGCCGCGGCTCGCTGCAAGCAGCAACGGCAACGGCTAGCCGAACATGATAGACTCTAACCGGATGTCCCGATAGACAAGAAAGAATGCCGCCGTGTCGTAGAGACCATGTGCAAGAATACTCGACCATAAATTGCGTTTGTTCAGCAGATAAATGACACTGAAACCGGCGGAAATAAATCCGGCAGTGAACATTCCCGCCGTCCCCTGATAAAAATGACCGGCACTGGCAAAAACCGAAGTGAGCAGGACGGCTCCCGCCTGCCGCAGCCGCCGGCCGGTCTGTTCCGGCAGCAATTCATAGAACGAAGGAAGGCAGAATCCCCGTAAAAAAAGTTCTTCCAGAAATGCTCCGAAAATCCATGCAACCGTCAGTCCTGCCAGCAATGCGGTTAAATTCCCTTTGAGAACATCAAATACAGCGAGATTCGGGGGCGTTCCGGCAGCAGCAGTGATTCCGGCTTTGACCGCACAGGAAAGCGGAAGAAGAATGGCCGCCGAAAAGGACGAAATCACCGCCAGCCGGAGAACATTTTCCGGTCGGGTCAAACCGTTATCCCGCCAGCGTTTGTTCCGCAAACGGAGCATCAGCCAAGCCGAAAGAACCGAAACGCTCAAACCAAACAAGAGATAAAAACTTGTCAGGCAAAAGAGCATCGGCAGCGGCACGAAAAGAATTTGCAGGAAAATTCCTTTTCTGCTTTGCCAAAAAACAGTGCTGCCGCCGGCGGAAGGAGAAATCATAAATATCGGTCGTTCTGCCTTGTATTGTCAAAGAATACAGAGTATACCGCATTGAGGAACGCCGTGAAACAGCGGGCGGCTGAAATCAAACCGAAAACGTACACGGGTACGGTTTCTGCGGCGG
>JAIRPZ010000222.1 GCA_031256755.1 Planctomycetaceae bacterium | reverse complement strand
TCCGTCGTTTCAATGACTTGCTCGTTGCCGTTCTCGTCCGCAAAACGACCGCCGCCTGCGGCTTGCGCCACAGCGGTCAGAAAAAGGAAAACTACTTGTAATGATAAGCGTGTTACCATTTCATCCACTACTGAAAGTCCTTTGACATATATGAAAACATAATAATGTCTCTATCTCGGCATTCAATATCCAAAATCATTGATTCGTATTCATAAGTGTTTGCTCTACAATTCAAATACCATTTTATAATGCACTCTATATCATCCTTTGTTAATTGTAACACAAAATATTTATGATCCTGAAATAATATGCTTCTATCTATATTTTGTTTCGAACGGTTACTCTTGTGTTTCGAAGGAGATCGTTCATATTCGGATAGTATTTTTAATTGTGTTGTTGTATTAACAACCGATATACTTTTAATGACAGATTCTGATAACGATAGCAATGCGAGTATCCATTTATCAACACAAGTGTGGACAACATTAATACTGATAATCCAATAGTGTTCGTTATAAAATTCAAATTGAACATCATTGTTATCAAAATAAAATTTATCCTCTATAGCACACATCATTACCTCCCTACTGTAAAACGAAGATGCAGATTTCTAATAACCTCACCTGTCGCAGGATTAAGTTCTTCTAGATGTATATGCCCGTTTTGTATATCTTCCGCTTTCGCACGATACTGCCACTTTCCGTTTTGGCTGCGCATTTTATTGTCTGGAAGTTGTATAGGGTCTTTCCCAAGTATGCGTCTAGCAAAATTTCTGGCTTCACCCTCTGAAGAAAATGGTAGACTAGAATTAAGAGTGTTTTTTGTTGGTCTGTCCACAAGGTATTTTGCACCCGCATTATGCACCAGTACACACGTCTGCCCCAATTCCGCCGTCTGTGCAATGACAAAATAATCGTGATTTCCGTCAACGGTAAAATTATAGACAGTGATTCCTTCCGGGAATTCGACACGTTCTTTCTCTACCAACGTTGACAATTCCCCGTTTGCGCCGATGAAAACATCCCCTTCGTGCAAATCCTTCGCCTCAACCCAATAACCATCCTCCGTTATGCCGAGATTCTCGTGATATAAAATCGTTCCGTTCTCATTGACAACTTCTTGGGCTGCTCTCCATAATTCGGGATTATCCGAAACAACCCAGAACGGATGACTATCCGTTGTCTCAATGACCTGTTCGTTACCGTTCTCATCAACGATTGTCAAGTAATTCAAATGATTACTCTCGCGGACAAACGTATTCGTTACTTCCTGCTGCGAGACCTCGCCGGTAAGCGTATCGTAGGAATAGACAAGGTCGCCAACCTTGATATTCTCTATGCTTTCTGTCACATAAGTAACAGTACAATCTTCTTCATTGTAAGTAACGCCGACAACGATTTGAGTTCCTTCGGTAAAGCACGCCGGCTGTACGTGGAAGATGTTTTGCAGCGTTGCTTTAGAAGCAATACCAAAAATACCGCCCGTTAGCGACGAAAGAGCGATCTGCTCTCCGTCATAAGTGTCACGCCAGCCCGCAACGATTTCGACCGTCTGTGCCGCCGTATCCGCGGCACCGCCGGCAGCAACGCCCGTCAGCACCGTGCCGCCGTAACCCAAACACGTGATGCTGCTGACTCCCATCGCCGCAAGCAGCCCCGTCTCCACCGCAACAGCCGCCGCTCCCGCCGCCGCACCGGCTCCCGCAGAAACCAGCATACCCGTATAAGAAACGTCCGTTTCGTTAACAGCACTCGCTCCGAGATAACCTCCAAGCCCGAGCGATGCTCCGCCCGCCGCGCCGGCAAGCACCGGCAAACCCGCTAACGCAACAACCGATAATCCGCCGCCGCCGACAACAATACACGTTGCCGCCGTTGCTTTCATTCCCGTTTCAAGCGTGCCGAGATTTTCGTTATAAGAATTCAATGTCCCGCTTATCGCCTGCGCATCGTTTGCCAGCGAATTCAGATAACCGCTGATATTGTTCGGCGTGCCGATGATCTGCTCGATTTCATAAATCCGAATAGGCAACGCATTCTCTTTTGCACTCAAAGAAGACGCATAACTCTTGAACCAGATCGAATCAATGTATGATGTTAAATCCGCTGACGCTTGCTGCCGTGCTATCAGATATTCCTGATATTTGTCCAGTAAAACGTTTGCATCGGCATTGTTCGTTTGCAATAGAATTAATTCGTCATAAATGTTTTTCGCCCTGTTGATAGACGCTTCGGTCGCCGTATAACTAATGTTTTTATTGACAACAGGTTTCGGCAGTGTTACCGTTTGCGCCGGTGCAGGAGGAGCGTTAACCGGCTGTACTGTTGTCAGCGGTGCTGTTAACTGCGTTTCATCAAGCGTTACAGGAGTGCCGTTTGCGGCTCCGATAACGGCGGCGGCACTGACTCCGGTTAATGTTGTTGACCAAGTTTGCGTTTCCGCTGTTTCCATCACCGGCACATCCGTATCGGAAAAATCAAACGAATCATCGGTGTCATCCCAAAAAACATTATAAGAATAACCCGAAATTTCTTTCCTGAATGTATCAATTTCCGACAACGTCAACGTTTGCGCAGCGGCAATATAAAACCAATTCGCAACCGCTTCGTTAAGGATCGTTTCGGACTGCGTTTGCGATTCTTCACCGCCGCGAATGTTGACCGCATCAATACTGTAATTATTACTGCTGTCCGTATAAAACTCGGTCAGATAAGTTTCAGACGATACCGCCGTTCCGGTTTGCGAGATAAAAGTCCATTCATTTTCATTAACCCGTTCATAAAAATTGAACGTCGTCGTTGTACTGCTTGTCTGGTACCAAGTCCGATAACCGTCAGTGAACACGACATCGAATGTGTTACTGATATTTTCATTGTCCGCCGCTTGTTGTTCCGCCGCGACAAAAGTATCGTAATAGACAGAATACTGCAATGTCGTTGTTGTCCAGACAATTTTTTCGGTGATGCCGATATGTTCAACGGTTACTGTTTTCCCCTCAGTATAGACCTCATAATAAAATTCTTCCGTATCCGTCCTGCCCGTCTCAAGATAACCGGCAGGCAAATCGGGCAAATCCAGTGCCGTTAACGGTGTATCCGCATAAGACCAGGCATCAAAATAATCGAATTCGTCAGACAGGACATTTGTTTCAATCGCAAAGAAGTTTTTCAACTTCTCAATGGATGCGGCATCTAACGCCGTATCCCAAACGGCAACACCGGTAATATCGCCGTTGAATATCCGCAGATCAGTCGGCGTGCCGTGTCTGCCGACATACCACGACGAACCGATGCCGTTATTGCGTACATTCAGATTCGTGATATTTTGCGGCGGTGTATATGTTTCCGTATCTCTGACTTCGCCGTTAACATAGAGTTTCCACGTCGTTCCGTCAAATGTTCCGGCAACGCTGTACCAAGTGTTTGCCGAAACCTCCGTTTCGGCTAAATGATTTTGATAGGTATCCCAATAACCGAATTGCAGTTTGCCGTCCCGAATACGCAGAAAAACCTCCGCTCCGGTGTTGTTCGGGCAGTCGTGAGCGGCAATGTAATGCCAGCCGCTCACGGAATCAACGTTAAACGTTGCCGCAATCGTCAACGTTGTTGCCGAATTCAAGGCGTTGAGTGTCTCCGTTCCGGCACGCTCTGCCGTTAATTCATAGTAGTTGCCTGCTGACGTAACCTGCGAAGTTCCGTCATTAAGAAGATTATGCGAGTAAACCGGCGCAGGTACTGCCGTTGTTAGGGTGACGGATGTTTGCTGCGCCGGAATGTCTTCATTTTGCGGTACAGCGGCACTGTTGCCGGTGTTGTCTTCGAGATAATAATTCCCGGAATTGAAGAGATATGTGTAATCATCACCGGAGTATTCCTCATCAGGATCATCGGTTTGCTGCGCAGCGTCATTGCTGTAAGCGTTGTATTCAATGTACGTACTGCTTGGATTATATGGCGGTTCGTAATCATCGTTGTCATCGTCATCAGAATCACCGAGCGGCGAGACGGAGAGAAAGTCCCGTTCTTCGAGAACTTCGATCCGGCAACTGCGGAGCGAATTCGTGCGGTACAAATTTTCTGCTTGTTTTTGATCGCGGTAAGCCAAATAGAGCAGGACACTAACACAGAAAAGAACAACGGCAAGGAAACAGTATACCATAGGTATCAGGGGGAATTACCAAAAATGTCTGCCAAAACATCAATGACCGCTATTTTACTACAACCGCTGCAACCCGCAAGAGGGAGGACATCGCGGGCGGTTTCACAACAGGGCAGGTCTATTTTATGAAATTTTTCTATGAAACTTCCGGTTGCTGCGTCTAATCTATTGCCGGAACCGGATCGAAAATCCGGCAACGACTGTCTCCGATGAGTACCATTGTGGTATAATGAGACAAAATCTCCCCCCTTTTAAGAAAAGGAAAATGCTATGAATACCAAAATGATGCGATTTGTTTGTCCGCTTATGTTTCTCGCCGCCGGTCTGTTCAGCAGTACCGCCAAAGGAGATTCGGATTTCCCGTTTGACATTTACAAAACAATGGCCGCAAAAGCGGCAGACAAGGACTTACACCTGTCTCCCTATTCGGTTACCTCGGCACTCGCTTTGGTGGACGCAGGTGCCGCCGGGCAAACCCTTGAAGAAATGAACGCCCTGCTGGGACGCACCGGAACACTGGAAGAATTCGCTGCAAAAATGAAAGTCAAAGAATTCGCCGATGAAAAGTCGCCGTTCCGCTCCTTCGCCGGTTTGTGGACACAGACCGGTTATGCCATTCTGCCGGCTTATCTTGCCAGCGCACAGAACTTGTTTAACGCCGAGATCGGTCAATTCGATTTCAAAAACAATCCGGGAGAAGCCGTGACCGCTATTAACAAATGGGTTTCGGAACGGACAAATGACAAAATCCCGTCGCTGTTTGATTCTCTCGAAACGGCAACCCGCGTTGTCGTTGTTTCGGCAGTCCATTTTGAATCCAATTGGCGGACTCCTTTTGACAAAAAAAGAACCAAAAAAGAAGATTTTACGCTCGTTTCCGGTGAAAAAACGGCAACCGATATGATGTACCGGAAAAGTCAGGCACCGTGCTATTTCGGCGAGGACGCTGCCGTACTGGAACTTCCGTACAAAGGGGACGGTTATTCGATGCTGGTCATTCTGCCGAAATCCACCGCCGATTTGCCGAAACTGGAAGCAAGTTTGTCAACGGAAAAAATCAAAGAATGGAGCAGCCGGCTCAATCGGGATTTGGTTGAAGTAAAAATGCCGAAGTTCACCGCTCAATATCAAGCCGAATTGATCCAGCCGCTGGCAGGTCTTGGCATGAAAAGTGCGTTTTCCAATGCGGCGGACTTTTCCGGTATTAACGGCAAAACGGACTTATCGATCAGCAAAGTGATCCATAAGGTTTTTATCCGGGTTGATGAAACGGGAACGGAGGCAGCCGCAGCAACCGGAATCGGTATGCGCACGACTTCAATTGAATTGAATCCGCCGCAGCCGAAACAGTTTATTGCCGACCGTCCGTTTGTATACGTCATCCGCAAAATCAGCGGCGATGACAATCCGGGAACGATTATGTTTGTCGGACGGTTTGCCGAGCCGAAAAAATAAAACCGGAAAGATAACAACTACAGTTCTGCCGGACAGGGAAATCCTTGATAATGACAAAAATAATGTCCGTCCGGCAAGGACTATTTCTGCATGGCTTTTTTCCGCAGTTCCGGCGGCATCTTTTCCACAGCATAACGCAGGGCGGTGCGGGGCATCGCCGATTTGTGTTTCATGACAAACCGCAAGACCGCCGTTTCGTCAAATTCGCTTGCCGCTTTCAGCATCCAGCCGTACCCCTTTTGCACCATATCTTCCGCGTCGGTCAGCAGGAGTTCCGCCAAGCCGAAGATTTCCCGGTGAAAAAGCCCTTTGCGTGCCGGAAGAATCAGCGACACTGCCGCCGCCCGGCGTTTCCAGCGGTTCACCGACATCGCCCATTCCGGCAGCGTCCGGGCAAACAGCGGATACATTTCTAAAAACGTACCGACCGTATGGTTGCAAAACGTATCGCACACCGCCCAGTTAGTCATATACTTGCCGATCCAAGTGCCGAAAACTTTTCCGTCTTCCGGTTCAAACAGCCGGTGAAGACGCTGCACCCAGTCGCATGCCACTACAGATTCTTCCAGAATCTGCGTTTGCAGCAGGGACTCGCACGCAGTAAAAACCGTTTCTTTCGGCAATTCTTTCAGACCGGCGAAACATGTCTTTGCGATTGACCGGACACGGGGCGTTTTCACGCCATACACTTTGACCGGTTCTTTGAAAAACCGCTGCGCACCGGCACGCACCGCCGGATCAGATTCCGCCTTCAGCACCTGCCGAATCTCCCTGATGATGTTTTTCGGACTCTGCATCGCAGCCGTTGCCTCATTGTTTAATCCGTCTCTGCACATCGATCTCCAATACGCCGAAAGTTTGTTCGTGACGCTGAATAGCCGTTTGCAGTGCCAGCAGAAGCCGTTTGGCGGTGTAATGATTGGTGACGATCCGGCTTGAAACCATAATCGGCACAGCCGGAATTCCGACCGGCTGTGCGTTGAGACCGAAATCAATAATCAGTTCTTCCGGCGTACCGGTGACGCGGCAGAAATTGGCATAAGCCGTTGCCGCTTTGGAGTCGTCGAATTTGATCGGCGGCGGAGACGATTCGGGGGAGTGATGCGTGTCTGACATAAAATTGTTCAGGGGTTAAAGTTAGTGTCCGCAGCCCGCACATCCGGCGGACTTCGGAAAGTTTGGATTGTCGATGGCAAAGCCCCGCCCGGACGCATCGTCAATAAAATCAATCTGCGTGCCGTCAAAATGGGGATCGAATTTCTTCATCGTTGCCAGTTTCACGCCGTCAAATTCGTAAGATGTATCGGCGGCGGAATCGAATTCGGTATCGAAATTGAGGGCGTACTGCATACCGCTGCATCCGCCTCCGAGAATACTGACCCGTAAAAAGGTCCGGTCGTCTAACTGATTGGACGTTTTGATGAATTTGACTTCTTCAACGGCAGCCGGGGTCATGGTAATCGGCATAACGGGGTTCCTTCCGGTTTGTTTTTGCTGTGTTTTCCTGCCGGTTCTGCGCAGGGGTTTTATTTTGCAGGATTTTATTTTACACGGGACAAAGAAAAAATCCAGCCCTTGCCGGCACGTCACCTGCAAAGTCGGTTTTTTGCCGTAAAAGGCAGTGAAAATACCTTCCTAAATTGCCTATATTGTCTAATATTGGTGAGTTTTAGGACTTTGCAGGCGACGTGCCCTTGCCGGACGGGGCATACTTGATAATTGACAATTGATAATGGAGAATTGATCATTAAAGGAAGGAATTTAACCGTACACGGTGGTACTCTTCAACCTGATTTTCAATGATCCGTTATCAATTTTTACTACGGCGAGTACACGAGCGGTTTGGGAAATATAGAAAAATTCCGGCGGGAACGTATCGTATCTATCTGCAAGGGACAACAGTACGGGAAGAGAAAACTGGAAAAGATTCAGAGGGAACGGACATTATCCCCGACTACAAGGAAGTTCTGCACGGGACATCGAAATTCATTTCGCCGGAAACAAGCGGCTTGGCTGTTGAAGTCCAATCCGGGGGAAACAGACTGATATTACGGTCGAAAAGCCATAAATGTTTATTTCGTGAAAACAGGCAAAATTGCGGAGAGGAAAAATAGAAAACTTGCCGTCTGATTTGCCGATTGTCAATTTCCGGCATTGTGTTAAAATAGGAAACAGAATTATCGGCAAAGAAAGAAAGAATGTCCCAAGACGATCCGAAAAACGATAGACCTGTCCCGGAGAATGAACCTGACACCAGCGAGGGGCAAAATCCCCCCGATCATGGCGATGCCAAGCCGGACGATCTGGAAAAAGACGTACAATTTCTGCTCGAACAACGGAAAAAGAACGAGGATTCTTTGTCTGCCGGCAAGGACATTCCGCCAAATTCAAACGGCAGTCAAACGCCTCCCGTTCGTAAACCGGTCAAGAAAAAACCGCAGGAAAATTTTACCTCGTCCATCGGTTTCGTTGTCCTTCTCATTGCCGCTTCAGTGCTGTTAATGTCGGTTTTTCAGCCCCCCGGCGGTGCGGAAATTCCCTTTGACAAAATGATGGAACTGATCGATCAGGGACCTGACGGTAAAAATTTTGAACCGCCGCGTCCGTCTGTCGAAATCACCGAAGGAACCGACAAAAGTACGATCGTCCGCTACTCGAACCTTGACAAAATCTCTGTCGGCGAATATGAAATTCGTGCCGTTGCCACCCGGCAGGTGCTGAAAACGGCGAAAAAGCCGGAACCGCAAAAACCGGTCAGCAAGTTTCCGATTCACTGCGGTCGCCGCGGATTTGCTGATGACGGCGGAAAACTTCAGGAACGTCTCGACAAAAGCGGTTTTTCTTACCGCAGTGCGGGGCAGCCCGGTTTCTGGCAGGAAAACGGCATTTGGATGCTGATGTTCGCCGCCTTTCTGGGGATTACTTTTTTGATGCTTCGCGGCATCGGCGGCGGCGGTGCAATGGCTTTCGGCAGAAGCCGCGGACGGCTCGTTGCCCAAGAGGAAATCGACATTACCTTCAAAGATGTTGCCGGAGTGGATGAAGCCGTGGAAGAACTGATGGAAATCGTTGAATTCCTCAAAACACCGGAAAAGTTTCACGCCCTCGGCGGCAGGATTCCGAAAGGCGTTTTGCTTGTCGGTCCTCCCGGTACCGGCAAAACGATGCTTGCCAAAGCCGTTGCCGGAGAGGCCGGTGTGCCGTTTTACAGTTTATCCGGTTCCGATTTCGTAGAATTATATGTCGGTGTCGGAGCCGCACGCGTCAGGGACTTATTTGATCAGGCGCAGCGGCAGAATCCCTGTATTATTTTCATTGACGAACTGGACGCACTCGGCAAAATCCGGGGCAGCGGTTCGGTCGGCGGACACGATGAGCGGGATCAAACGCTGAACGCCCTGCTTGTGGAAATGGACGGCTTCAGCACGTCGTCGGGGATTATTGTGATGGGGGCAACGAACCGGCCGGAAATTCTTGATCCGGCACTGCTCCGTCCCGGACGATTCGACCGGCAGGTCTTGGTGGATCGTCCTGATTTAGCCGGACGTGAAGCCATTTTGAAGGTTCACGCCAAAAGCATCAAACTCGATCCGAACATTGATTTGAAGGAAATTGCGTCGATTACTTCCGGTTTTGTCGGGGCGGATTTGGCGGCACTGGTCAATGAGGCGGCACTGCTGGCGGCGCGTACCGGCAAGCAAACGGTGACGATGACTGAATTTACCGAAGGGGTGGAGCGGGTGACGACGGGTTTGCAGAAAAAACAGCGGATTATCCGTCCTGACGAAAAACGGCGGATTGCTGTTCACGAGTGCGGACATGCGCTGGTAGCGTATTTCACGCCGCATTCTGATCCGGTCCATAAGGTTTCGATTATTCCCCGCGGCTTGGCGGCACTGGGTTATACGCTTCAGCGACCGGAAGACGACCGGTATTTGATGACGCAGAAGGAATTAGAAGCGAGGATTCAAACGTTTCTTGCCGGAACGATTGCGGAGGAAATGGAGTTTGATGCGGTTTCGACGGGGGCGCAGAATGATTTGGAGAGAGCGACGGACATTGCGAGAGCGATGGTGATGGATTTCGGGATGAGTAAACTGGGACGGATGTCGTTTCGGGACAATCCGCGTGCGAATTTTTTGGGAGACGGTATGCCGCAGCCGCGGCTGCACAGCGAGACAACGGCTAGAGAAATTGATCAGGAGATTCGCGGGATCATTGACCGGCTATTTGCGGACACGCAGACGCTGCTGAACGATAAGAAGGAGATTCTTGAGCGGTTGACAACGCGTCTTCTCGAAAAAGAGATCATCGAAAACGAAGAATTGAAACAGGTGATTGAAGCGGAAAATGCCGGCGGCTGAAAACGTTTGCTTGACCGCAGCGTAAACTCCGCTTACAATGACAATTTCATATTGTGTTTTCACAAAAACTCTGTGAAAAGTGAATAACGGTGCAATTTCACAAGCATTGAATCGGCGAGTTTTGGTACCGGTTGCGAATCCGGTCGGGGGAATTCGTACCTACATGATTTACAATCTTAAATGTATTCATGATGCGGGATTCCGGTTGACTTTTTTCAGTCCTAAAGGGGACGCATTGGACCAATTCAAACGTGATATTGCCGGCTGGGACGGTACGGAATTTATCGAAGCCCCTTCGCACTCCTTGTATCTTCTGCTGCAATCCCTCCGCCATGTGCTTCGCAGCAAAACGTTTTCGCTTATTCATTCTCAGGGACTGCAAATCGGAACCATTACCGCTGCCGCCGATTTTTTCCGCCGTATTCCGCATTTGATAACACTTCACGATGTCATTATTCCGGGGCAGAACGATTTCGGCAAATGGGGCTGGTTGAAACAGAAAGCCGCCGCATTCGTAACCCGCCGGGCATCGTGTATCATTCCCGTTTCACGCGATTGCGAAGAAAATCATTACGCTTATTTTCCGTCTTGGAAACAGGGACCGGTACAAGTGAAGCCGATTCTCAATGGCATTGACGTGAACCGGATTCAACAAACACGTTCTGTATTTGCAAGCGACCGGCAGCCGAATCTTCGGAAACTACTTGGTATCGGCAATGAAATCGTTCTCGGCGGATTTTTCGGACGTTTTATGCCGCAGAAGGGATTCGATATTGTACTGCAAGCCCTTGCTATATTAGCCGAACAAGGATACAGCAGCCGGTTTCATCTTATGGCAACGGTGGACAATACAGGGTATCGTTCAGAGACGCTTCAAGCGGCAGCGGCAAATCCCAAAGTCGCCGCAATGGTTCACTTTTTGGATGCCGTACCGAACATTACGCCGTTTCTTTTGCAAACCGATGCAGTTATTATGCCGTCGCGGTGGGAAGCGTGTCCGCTCTTGCCGATGGAAGCCATGGCTGCCGGTACACCGGTGATCGGTTCGGATTGCATCGGTCTCCGCGAAGTCCTGCGGGAAACGCCGTCATTGGTTTTTCCCGCAGGCAATGCCGAAGAATTAGCGAAAAAAATAGTTGTGCTTATCGAAAACACTCCGGCAATCAAAGCAACCGCGGAACAATTTGCGGCAACTGCGGCCGAGCGGTTCGATGTGAAGACGGCAGCCGGGCAACTGCTGGATATTTACAAGTCGGTACTGATATAACCGCAACCGTCCCCTACTCTACCGTTTGCTTTCGGTTAGGTTGTTTTTGGTTCATGCCTACTGAATCGGGGCAAACGGACCGGGCGGCGGCGTAATAGAACCGGCTTCGGCTGCCGGAGACGGAACCGGCGGTGCAGCCGCCGGCGATCCGATACGGGGAATTCCGTCAGAATGGGCAGTGTGCCGAAGTTCTTCCGCTCTGGCAACAATTTCTGCACCGGGAACCGTTTTGTCCTGCTGCAAATCAAATTCGTAAAATTTTTGATCGGTCAATTTCCCCGGCACAAGAACTTCGGATATGAAATCCAGTCCAACCCACTGATACCAAGGCGGCGACACCGGCAAATTGACAGTTTTCGTTTCATAGCCCTGTTTCACGATGCGGAATTCCCGCTTGCCGTAGTGGTCAAAATTCGTTGAAAACGGAGTCCGCCCGATTTCTTTTCCGTCAAGATATACCGCAGCCCCCGGCGGATTACTGTGGACAGTCATTTTCCGCCGCACGCAACCGCACACTGCCGTCAGAATCAGCAATCCGATAAGAAAAATGCAAAAAACATGCCGCATGACGGGAATGTATTCATTTTACTCTGAAAAGTCCAGAGCAGTTTTCCATTCCCTCAATTCATCTGCTAGGTTGTGTTCACGAATTTGTTTTGCCTTGCCGTCCGACCAAGTCATGTTCACGATGGGGATATACCGCCAAGATAGCGTCCAATGCTGTCCGTACAAACGTTTACCGTTTTTCATCTCTTCGGCATTTTCCCGCAATTCCTCAAACGGTATGTCCGCAGACGGATTCATCCAGCAGAATGCTTCGCCCTCATCCGTCACCGCCCAATCATTGCCGCTGTCCAATCGGATATACCGGCAGTTTTTTTCCGAATCATCATCACGCCCCCCCGGATAGCGGTAGAAATAGGGGACTTGCCGATGAAACATTTTGTTGTGTTCGCTGTCCCACGGTTCGTCTAACTTGATTTGCTTATAAAGTTCCGATGCCGTCTCTGCCTCATCGGTCGGCTGTGTGAAATACGGTAGAAGCAGTACCCGCCATGAGTGCAGCGGTTTGCCCTCTTTGTCTGTTGTATAAAGCGGCGGCAGCGAACCATGTTCCGCAAGATAGGCGTGTGTTGCCGACACAATGAGTTGTAAATGCTCGCTGCATGCGGCACTTCGTCTTGAACATTTGGAAACACTTGGCGGGCGCGATAAATTGATAAGTATAAAGATAACAGAAACCAAGACAAACCATTCTGTCCAAGTGAGTGAGTACCACTTCTTTTGTTTTCGGGCGGGAGAATCAGACATCGGCGGCAGGCAGAAGGATTAGAATTTCCTCACGATTTTAACCGCAGCCCGCTGCGGCGGCAACGGCATTGCCCCTGTTTTGCCGTCCGGCACAGGGGGGTATTGTGAAAAAAAAAATTCCGGTTAGAATAACGCACTACTTATGCAGGGTGGGTTGTCTGTCCGGTTTGGGCGGAGGAACCATTTTGCGGTGAAGGTGTCACTATAATCAGGGAGATACAAAATGAAAGTCAGAGCGAGTGTCCGCCGGATTTGCGAAAATTGCAAAATCGTCAAACGACGGGGACGTGTCTATGTCATCTGCGTTAATCCCCGACATAAACAGCGACAAGGTTAGTCCATTAGTGCCGCCTGTTTCGGGCGGAAAGGGAGAGTGAAGAATGCCGCGTCTTTTGGGTGTTGATATTCCGAATAACCGTCAGATTGTTATTTCACTGACGTATCTTTACGGGGTTGGTCCGGCAATTGCCAGAGATTTATGCCGGAAAGCCGGAATTGATACGTCAGTCAAAGCCCGTGATTTGAGCGAGGGCGATGTCGCCCGGCTCGCAACGCTCCTTGATAATGATTACACCGTTGAGGGGCAACTTCGGCGGCAGGTTGCACAAAACATCAACCGTCTCCGGGAAATCGGATGTTATCGGGGAATCCGCCACCGAAAAGGATTGCCGGTCAGAGGGCAGCGTACCCGGACGAATGCCCGGACACGGAAAGGTCCGAAGAAGACCGTTGCCGGAAAGAAAGGAGTCAAGGATTTACGGTAATATCGTGTAAAATTCAGCGGCGGGCAACCCCTGCCGCTCGCACAAAATACACCGGAAACACAAAATACTATGGCAAAAGCAACATCAGCATCAAAGAAACGAAAAATCAAACGCAGCGTTGCAGCGGGAATCGCCCATGTGAAGGCATCGTTTAACAATACAACCGTTACGATTACGGACACGAAGGGGGATACTCTTTGTTGGGCGACCGGCGGCACCTGCAATTTTAAGGGCAGCCGAAAAAGTACGCCGTTTGCCGGTCAAATGGCTGCCCAGCAAGCCGCCGAAAAAGCGTTGAAATTCGGTATGAAGGAAATCGAAGTGAAAATTAACGGACCCGGCAGCGGACGGGAAAGTGCGATCACGGCTTTACAGCAGGCAGGACTGCACGTTAAGTCGATCGAAGATGTTACACCGATTCCTCACAACGGATGCCGCCCCAAGAAACGAAGGAGAGTTTAACCCACCATTTACCCCGTACAATCCATTAAAATCATTTATTGTCTATGGCTCGTAATACAGAAGCGGTCTGCCGGAAATGTCGGCGCGAAGGTTTTAAGTTGACTTTGAAGGGAAGCCGGTGCGACACCGACAAGTGTGCGTTCAACCGGCGGTCCAATGCTCCCGGTATGCACGGTGCCAAAAGGGGAAAATTGACCGACTACGGCGTACACCTTCGGGAAAAACAGAAGGTCAAGAATTACTACGGCGTACTGGAAAAACAGTTCCGCAAGTATTTTGATATGGCGGAACGCACACGCGGGAATACCGGTAAAGAATTGATGGGGCTTTTAGAACGCCGCCTTGACAATATCGTTTATCGGCTGGGATTCGGGGCTTCCCGGTCGCAGTCCCGGCAATGGGTCGCCCACGGTCATATTCAGGTCAACGGCAAAAGGGTTGATATTCCGAGTTATCTCGTCCGTATCGGCGATGTGATTACTGTGCGGAATCGCCCGAAAAGCAAGCAGGCGGTCAAAAACGTCATTGATGAAGGGTTGCGTGATGTTCCCGATTTTCTGTACAGAGACAGCGGCGACATCCCGAAAGGCATTGTGATGCGCCTGCCGACAGCGGAAGACGTAACGATGCCGGTTGACTCCGCTTTGATTGTTGAGTTGTGTTCCAAATAAGCAGGCAAAGCAGCGGCAGTTGCTGTTTTTGTGGCGGATCATTGATCGTACATATTGTCGACTATTGGTTAAGAATTTCGGAGGTTCATCTATGCATATTCGATGGCGTGAATTGGTGTTGCCGAGCAAGTTAACTTGTGATCGGAGTACGTTGACGGCTACCTATGGTAAATTCGTTGCCGAACCGTTTGAACGCGGTTTCGGACATACCATCGGGAATAGTTTACGCCGGGTTTTGCTTTCCAGTTTGGAAGGGAGTGCGGTGACGACGATCCGCGTCAAACACGCGCTGCATGAATTCACCTCGCTTGAAGGTGTGGTCGAGGACGGCACCGATATTTGCCTGAACGTGAAATCCCTTGTTGTAAAATCCCGTGAAACAAAACCGAAGGTTTTACGGATTGTCAAAAACAAGAAGGGGGCGGTTACAAGTAATGATATACAAGGGGATTCTGCGGTTGAAATTATCAGCAAAAATCACCACATCGCCACACTGACGGCAGATGTTCCGTTTGAAATGGAGATGATCGTGAAGAACGGACGCGGTTATCTGACCGCAGCCGAGCAGCGTGAGGACGACCGCGGTGAAGAACCGGGTGTTATTTATCTCGATGCCGCATTCAGTCCTGTGATTCGTGTCCAATATGATGTCGAGGAAACACGTGTCGGACAAAAAACGAACTATGATAAACTGACATTGCAGTTATGGACAGACGGTTCGGTTGATCCTGAATATGCGCTGACGGAAGGGGCAAAAATACTGCGGAAACACCTGAATCCGTTCATCCAGTATGATCGGCTTGACGGTCTCGTTTTTGCGAAGGTCAAGGGCAGCGGTGCTGCTGATCCCGTTATGGAAGCAAAATTGGGACGGGAAATCGGCGAACTCGGACTGAAAGAACGGTCGGTGAATTGTTTCAAAGAGAATAACATTAAAACGATTAAAGATCTTGTCGTTCTCAATGAAGATACGCTTTTGGAACTCCGTAATTTCGGACAGACATCGCTGGACGAAGTCAAGGAAAAACTCGCTCAAATGGGATTGCGTTTGGGAATGAGGTTGTAAAAAAAAATCCGGTTTGAGCCAGACAGAGACGAAAAACATTTTTGATAAAAGAAAACGACCATGCGACACTTAAATAAAGGAAGAAAATTAGGACGTAATCCGAATCACCAGCGGGCTTTGCTGAAAAATCTGGTTGTCTCGATACTGATGACCGAGCGTGATGCGGAGGTAGACACTAACAAACCGGCGGTGCCGGGACGAATTGTCACGACACTGCCGAAAGCAAAAGAAGTACGTCCGCTTTTGGAAAAGTGCATTACCGTTGCAAAAAATGCGAGAAAGCACATTGCAGCGGCTGGCGAATTTGCAACGTCCGCAAAGAGAGGTTCCGCCGAATGGAAAAAATGGCGGGAAAGCCAGCAGTGGCAGGATTGGAATAAAGCAATGGCACCGGCAGTTGCCGCCCGCCGCAGAATTACCCAATTGATCGGCAATCATAAAGAAGCCATTTCGATATTGTTCGATGTTGTGGCACCGCGTTTTGAAAACCGCAGCGGAGGATACACCCGGATATTGAAACTTTTCAAACCGCGTCTGGGCGATGCCGGAAAACGGGCAATTCTTGAATTTGTCGGCAGCAATGACCGTGTGAAACAACACTCGCAAAAGCCGCAAGTCGAATAATAAGCGGCAAAAAATTGGTATACGTAAAAAGGCAGCGTAACCACCACCGGCAGTGATAAAGCCGCCGGTGGTTTTGTCTTCAAATATACGGGCTTGAATGTTTCTTGAACGCTTTTGGTTTTGGGATTAAGCGAATATACCGGACGGACTGAAGCCAGCAGTGATTCTGTCAATTTAGCGTCCGCCGCGGAATCCGCCTCCGGTACCTCCCATAGACGGCGTTGTTCCTATTCTTGTTGCGCCGGTGGTTCCGGTCATACCACCGGAGTTGCCGCCGAACTGACGGTTTGTACCGCCGCCGAACATGCCCGCATTATTACCGGCATTACCTGTGCCTGCAAATCCTGTCTGCGGATTGCCGCCGAAATTGCCGAACTGACGGTTTGTACCGCCGCCGAACATACCCGCATTATTACCGGCATTGCCTGTGCCTGCAAATCCTGTTTGTTGTTGATTGCTGCGGTTCGTATTTTCATTGCCGAAAGTAACGGCACTGCCGAAAATGCTGGTCAGTGTTTGTCTTGCAAGGTTGGGACTAATATTTGCAAGAGCGACTCTCTCCACGATCATTTCCCGGTTGAGTGCGGCATCGTCTAATTCCTTCACAAACGCTTCGACTTCGAGAAACAGTGCTTCTGAAGCCGACACAATGAGCGAATTAGACCGGGCATCGATGCCGAGTGTCATACCGGCTTCCTGTTCACGCGAGGTGCTTGTGGTTCCTCCGGCTTGTGCCAAAAACTGCTGCATCATACCGGGCGGCATGCCCGGCATTCCCGGCGGCATACCGGGCATCATCATCGGCTGTGGTGCCGCTCCGCCGGCGGGAACGTTCCGGTTTCTGTTGTTGTCGTTATTCCGGTTTCCCATTCCTCCTCCGGCATTCCCGCCATTTCCTTGCATCCGGTTTGCATAAACCGTTTCGACGACCGTTTTCGCTTCTTCGGCGCGGATATTACGGACAGCAACTAAACGGGGACGCGGACGATTCATAATGTCGTCCCGCGACGGCTGATCCAAAACTTTCAGCAATTTGGTAATGGTTTTATGATCAACCGGATTGGCTTGAACGTACAGTGCATTCAGGCGTGCGTCGGCGGCGATGGATACGGTCCCTGTTTTTTCAATGGAACTGCCCGCCGCTGCAAAGAGACCGGCTAACTCGGTTTGCTGCCATGCCGGCAAGTTTACTGAACCGGCTCCGCTTACTCCCAATGCCGAGGTTCCGCTGCCCATCAGTGATTGCAGCGATTGTGCCACGACTTCTGCGGTCGAATTTTTCAGATAATAAACCTCCATAGAGGTTTTACCGAGAACCGATTCATCCGCAAGCATACGGATAATTTCCTCGATTTTGTTCAGTGTTTCCGGGTCATTTGATGTCAGCATCAAACCGGCGGGCGTTGCTGTCACGACCACTTCGGACGGCGGTTTTGGTGCTGCCGGAACCGGCTGTTCCGGTGTGATTTGGCAGAAAACGGGTTGGACTGCAAGGAAAAACCCAAGAAACGGAATGATTTTTTTCAATTTGACGTTCATTTTTTTGCTCCGCACGGCACTGTAAGCGATTTTGCTGCCATGTTTAACACCCATTCTACCTTTTCGGACTATGAAAAACAAGAAAACAAGAAAAAATGATAAAAAACAAGGGACTTGCCAATGGACAAGCCAAATTTGAGAGTTTCCCGCATTTTTTATCAGGAACAGACAATGAACACAGCGGCATTAAAAATTTTTAACAAAATTCCCGAAAATACCGAAACCAATGTTCATTTAATCAATGGAAGGCCATTTAGGCAAAAGGGCTGACCGCCACGTTTTTTATTGGCATTTTTTGCCGGAAATGGTAAAATGCCTCTTTATGACAGCCAAGGCGGACGCTTTCCAAAAGATTCGGGAACTGGTGCAGAAATTCCTGCACAACCGGGAACGTTACGAAGCCCCCGATTTCAACGAGGCAAGCACCCGGCAGGAATTCATCAATCCCCTTTTCGAAGCACTCGGCTGGGACATCGGAAATAAAAAAGGACACTCGCCGAATTATCAGGAAGTCGTTCTCGAAGCCAATGTGAAGACCGCCGAAGGGAAAAAACGTTCCGATTACATCTTCCGCATTGGCGAAAAACCCGTTTTTATTGTTGAAGGCAAAAAACTGAGCGTTTCTCTCGGCAAAGGACACGAAGCCGGTAAGGTGTCTTATCAAATCCGCAATTACGCTTGGAACGCTTCGCTTGCCGTTTCGCTTGTCACCAATTTCAAAGAGATTGTCGTCTATGACTGCCGCAATAAACCGAAAGAAAATGACAAAAATACCGCCATCCAGCATATCAAAATAGAAAACTTTTTTCAAGAGCAAGGTTTGCTCGGTGATGAGTTTCACGTCGACTTCGATTTTCTTTGGGAAACATTCGGCAGAGACAACGTTTGGAAAGGAAATCTGGAAAAGTATATTCAAAACGATACCGGAAAATTCGGTATTCTTTCCGTTGATGATGATTTTCTGAACATGCTTGAAACGTGGCGGCGGAAACTGGCTGCGGATATTTTTCGTAACAATAAAAACATGACGGAACAGGAACTCAACGTTTCCGTTCAGCAAATCATCGACCGCATCGTTTTCCTGCGTCTCGCCGAAGACCGCAATATCGAACATGGACGGTCTCTTGCCGAAGCCGCGGCAACATACGAAAAGTTTGCGTGCTGCCGGAATCTTTTTGACCGCTTTTCGCAAGCCGATGAAAAATATAATTCCGGTCTTTTTCGTTCGGGAAACGGCACGGTCAGTCACAACTTACTGATAGGTAATCATGTTCTTAAGGAAATCATCCAGAATCTTTATCACTACTACGATTTTTCACTCATTCCCATCGAGATTCTCGGCAGTGCTTATGAGCGGTTTCTCGGTTCGGAAATCAAAATTGTTTCCGGTACGGTCAGGACAGAACTGAAACCGGAAGTTCGCAAGCAGGGCGGAGTGTTTTATACGCCGCAATACATTGTCGATTACATTGTGAAAAATACGGTCGGTAAATTACTGGAAGGCAAGAATGCAAAAGAGGCGGCGAAGATTACTGTCCTTGACCCGGCGTGCGGCAGCGGCAGTTTTCTGGTTGGAGCGTATTCTTTTTTGCTTCGCTGGTATCAAAACTATTATCTTGCGGCAAAAGTTTCGCGGGGACGTAAAAATGACCCGCTCACGCCGGACGGATTATTGACTATCGAAGAGCG
>JAIRPZ010000168.1 GCA_031256755.1 Planctomycetaceae bacterium | reverse complement strand
AAGGTATCATCATTATACGACCCTGATAATGCAAACACCACCGCAAACCCGCCTGCTGATGATCCCCGGTTACAAAAACCGGAAGGGCTGTTTATCTGTCCTTCGGGACAGTCCGCTTCGGCCATTATTGCCAGTGGGGTTCGGGCAGCCACCCATTACCGGTGGAATCACGGCGATGCCCCGTTTTCACAAGACGGTATTACAGCATCATACGAAACGATTGCGTGGCAGCGGGGACTCGGCGGATTTGGAAAAGGGGCTATTATTGACTTCGGGAGCATTACAGACGGATTGAGCAATACCGCCATGTTTTCCGAGCGGATGTTTGCAATAGCCTTAACCACCAATAATTATCCGGTTATCGAAATATGTATCTTAAGCACTGATGCGAATGGTGGCAGCGTTTTCTCAAACAAAAACGAGGCAACAATACTGACAAACCGGCAGACCGTATTGGATTATTGCGGAACTAACGGAAATTACAAAAACTCGTTTTCGGGGGTTACTTCTTATAGAGCGAATTACGGATACCTTTACTATGATGCACTCGCACACCATAGCGGTTTTCATACGGTATTGCCGCCGAATGGTCCGGCAGCAGTGAATACCAACTCCCGGCAGATATCGGTACTGACCCCGACCAGCAATCACAAAGGAGGAGTGAATCTTGCCAAGTGCGACGGTTCGGTGACGTTTATTACCAATGCCAGTGACACCGGCACTGCTGCGACAATAGCGGCGGCAACGACGGCGGATGCGCCGAGTCCGTTTGGGATTTGGGGCGCACTCGGCACCCGCTGCGGAGGAGAAAGTCAATCGCCGTAGTCCTTGCCGGACGGGCATATGGGCGGGGGCGGGAAACAGTGCTTACACCGTTAATGCTTTTGACAGAGCAACCCCCTATTTTACTGCGAATCTCAGCGTTTGTAAGGGTTGTGCCGGTGATTCCGGTAGTGAAACCGGCGGCGGAGAATTGTCAATAGCGGAAAGCCGACTGCAATCTTTCCGCGAAACTACAAGCCGGTTTCTAAAACTCTGCGTTTTTCGGAAACGTTTCGACCCAGGGCAGTCCCCAGCCGCCGATTTCCGACATAAACGGGTCTGGGTCGAATTGTTCCATATTGAACACACCCCGCCCTGACCATTGACCGGACAGAATCATTTTCGCTCCCAATGCCGCCGGTACACCCGTCGTGTAACTGATTGCCTGCGCCCCCGTTTCCGTATAACATTCTTCGTGAACGCAAGTATTGTACACATAATACGTTGCCGCCTGTGATTGTTTGTTGATACCGTTCACCCGGCAGCCGATGCACGTTTTTCCTTTTGTTCTTGCTCCGAGCGAAGCAGGGTCAGGCAGCAGCGTCTTCAAAAATTGCAGCGGCACGATTTCACGCCCTTCATACATCACCGGGTCAATCCGCGTCATCCCGACATTTTCCAGCACTTTTAAGTGCGTCAGATACGATTGACCGAATGTCATCCAGAACCGCATCCGCTTCACTTCGGGAAAATGCTTTGTCAGCGATTCCATTTCTTCGTGGTAGAGCAGGTACATCTCTTTCGGACCGATACCGTCAGGAAAATCGAAGACCTTTTTGACGGAAAGCGGCTCGGTTTCGTGCCACTGACCGTTTTCGTAGTAGCGTCCTTTTGCGGACACTTCCCGAATGTTGATTTCAGGATTAAAGTTGGTTGCAAAGGGATAACCGTGGTCGCCGGCATTGCAGTCGATAATATCAACTGTGTCCATCCGTTCAAAATGATGTTTCTTGGCGTAAGCGGTATAGACATTGGTCATTCCCGGGTCGAACCCGCTTCCGAGCAGGGCGAGCAGACCGGCTTTTTCAAACCGCTCGTGATACGCCCACTGCGGGGCGTAACAAAAGCGGGCGGTATCGGGATGTTCGTAATTGGCGGTATCGAGATAATGTACGCCGGTTTCGAGACAAGCGTCCATAATGCTCAAGTCCTGATACGGCAGGGCAACGTGAATGACGAGGTTCGGTTTCACGTCTTTGATAAGGGCGGCGAGTTCCGGTACTTTATCGGCATCGACCGCGGCGGTCTGAATCGGTGTTGGGAGACCGCGGGCGTAAATGTCTTTGACGATGGCATCGCATTTTGTTTTGGTGCGGCTGGCGAAAACGATTTCGTTGAAAACGTCTCTGTGCTGGGCGCATTTGAAGGCGACCACTCTTCCGACTCCGCCCGCCCCGATAATAAGAACACGGTTCATGTTAATTTTTTGGACTGGAACATAAAGGGAAAAAGAATTATAGCATAAGCCGCCGGTATTGTTATTGGTGTTGTTCTTCAGGGGCAAGAACCGTCAAGAATGCCGCGGACATCAGGTGAAACGGTATCCTTTTTAGACAATACCGCCCGATTGAGAACGTCTGCGTCTGTTCCCCTTGACAAATCGGCGAAATCCGGTACTCTTACGCCGTTAAATTGAATCCGTTTGCAAGGATTCCCGACAAACCGTTGTTTTTATGGCAGTACCTAAAAGAAAGCACAGCAACGCCCGTACCGGCACCCGCCGTTCTCACGATCACAAAACGCCCGTTCAGCGGACAAACTGCCCCGAATGCAGTACCGCCGTTCCTACCCACGTGGTTTGTCCCAAATGCGGACATTACATGGGACGTGAAGTCGTCAAAATAAACGCAGAATAACCGGATGGCGAAAGTATGCCTGTTATTTCCCGGTCAGGGATCGCAGACCGTCGGGATGAGCAAAACGATTTGCGAAGAATTTCCGGCAGCGCAAGATATTTTCGACCGGGCCAGTGCCGTTCTTGGCTATGATCTTGCCGCTCTTTGCAGCGAAGGTCCCGCCGAAGAACTGGATTCTACGGTTGTCAGCCAGCCCGCTATTTTTACGTTAAGTATGGCCGCTCTGGAACGCCTGAAAGCCACCGAACCGGAGACCGTTGCAAATTGCGAAGCCGCCGCCGGTTTGAGTTTGGGCGAATATACTGCGCTGACATTTGCCGGTGTGTTTTCGTTTGAAGACGGCTTAAAATTAGTGCAGAAGCGGGGACAAGCGATGCAGGACGCTTCCGATGCCGTACCGGGCGGTATGGTCAGCATTATCGGTAAGGAATTCGCCGAGGTGGAGGCGATTTGCGAGAAAAACCGGGGCGGCGGAACGCTGCAAACGGCGAATATTCTGTGTCCGGGCAACATTGCGGTTTCCGGCACACTGGATGCGTGTGAGCGAGTGGCAGAGCAGGCAGCGGCGGAACGGTTCAGTGCAATTCCTCTTGCTGTGGCGGGTGCCTTTCACACACCGCTGATGAAACCGGCGGACGAAATCCTTGCGAAAACGCTGGCGGAAACGGTGATGAATCCGCCGAAAATACCGGTTATCAGCAATGTCGATGCCGAACCGCATTCCGAACCGGAGGAAATCCGGCAAATTCTGGTGCAGCAAATATTGAGTCCGGTTCTTTGGGAAAAGTCAATGCGGAAATTGCTTGCGGACGGTTTCGACACGTTTTACGAAGTCGGACCCGGTCGGGTGCTTCGCGGACTGATGAAACGGATTGACCGAAAAATCAAATGTTACGGTGTTCTCGATGTTTAACACCGAATGTGCTGCCCGATTGTCCTTATATAATTATGATACTGTTCAAAATATAATTTGTATAACGCGGCGGGTGTTAAAGAGGGAAAAGGAGTTTCCAACGAATTGAGTACATCACAAATAGCAGTGCCGGACTTATCGTTGGATTATCAAAGCACCCCTTTTGTTTCGAGAAGACGGATAATTTCATCAACCGCCGCATGGAGCGAAACATCATCGTTAACAGTTATGGTTTTGCCGTTGCGGGCAACTTTCGGTTTGTCGATTTTCACCACCTTTGTCGGCGAACCTTTCAGACCAAGATAATCGGCGTTCAGGTTCATATTTTCACCGGAACAGACCGGATAATTTTGTTCCATCGACCGGATTTTGCCGTCCAAAGTCGGCAGCCGCGGAACAGCAATTTCCTTCACCACAGAAATCAAACATGGCAGCGGAACGGACAGAATCTGATACCCTTCTTCAACAAGCCGTTCCGCTTCAATCCGGTTATTTTCGATTTTTCCAAGCCGGGCAACGTAAGTTGCCAGAGGCAGATCAAGCCAAGCGGCAATGCCGGGACCGACTTGAGCAGTATCGCCGTCCGTTGCACGCTCGCCGGTAATAATCATATCAAAACTGCCGAGCGTTTTGATCGCCTCGGCAAGCGTGTAGGAAGTGGCATGAGTATCGGCACCGCCGAATTTCCGGTCGGAAACCAAAATGCCTTCATCGCACCCCATCGCAACGGATTCCTTGAGAACCTTGACGGCTTGCGGCGGCCCCATCGAAACGGCAGTAACAGTGCCGCCGTATTGCTCTTTCAGACGGAGAGCGGCTTCAAGAGCATAAAGGTCAAGCGGATTGACCACTGTTTCAATGCCGGAACGGATCACTGTACCCGTGACGGGGTCCATTTTGACGTTGCTGCTTTCCGGCACTTGTTTGACGGGAACGATAATTTTCAAGGACGAATTTCCTTTCTCGATGCGAAACTAAAACATACCATGTATTGTAGCCCTTCGGCAGAGCATTGTCAAGCATCGGAAATGCGGGTTGCACGCCGCCGGCAAGTTTTCCTTTTTTACTTCATATACGGAATCTCGGTTTTGACGGCGGGGGAAACGTCAACTTCAAGCATTTTCGTGTTCCCATCGACATTCACGGTCAGCGGCGTTGCGGCGGCATCACCAAATTTGACTTCGACAAACGACCAACTCCGCACCGTTATTTTGTCCGCCGCCGCTTCATCATGCCGGTTCATCGCCGCAATGTATTCCTCTTCCCCCTCGTTAAACCGTTTCTCCACAAGGACTTTGAACTCGCCTGCCGGCGCGCCTTTATGCTTGCCGTATGTCCAAAGTTCCGCAATGCCGGAC
>JAIRPZ010000106.1 GCA_031256755.1 Planctomycetaceae bacterium | reverse complement strand
TGCCACGTGTAAGAAGTGAACGCAGGGTTTGCCGTGCTGTTGGTTGAAAAGTTTGTAGGCGAAGTGGGATCAAAAAATTGTGCCGGTAAACTGGGGTTATTGACCGTTAACAGGGCAATCGTTAATCCTGCACTCAAGTTATCGACCTCTGCAATGCGGAGGGTACTGCTGCCGCTGACACCGGTGGTTAGCGTTCCGCCGAATGTTAAAATGGAGTCACCGTTCGTAAGACCGGCAGTCATATTGAAAGTAAAAGTATTTGTGCCGGTTATCTCAACATTTCCGATAATGGATGAGTCTTTGCTGGCAATGAAAGCGGAATTTTGAAATTGCATTATACCCGTACCCGTCAGAGAGTGACCGTTCAAGTTAAACGTGTAACCGGTGTTTTGAACAGTTAAAGTCCCTGCTGACACATCAGCATTTAAGAGAATGTCTTTGTTACTGCCGGAACTATCAAAGGAAACGTTACGGCCGGACACATAGGATGTATCAGTACCATCATTCCAGTTTATCGCTGATGAAGAATTATCCCAAATGTTGCCTGTTTTGCCCGTCCATGTGAGACCTTGGGCAAAAGCGGCGTGATTTGCGGCGAGGAGCATCACCGCGGCAAGACTCCTAACCCCCCCATATTTTTTCTATTTTAACGTTGGGGTGGCTGCGAGCCGGCGCGTCAAAAGCAAGAAAGGCAATTGGCGGACGTTTTGTTTTGACCGGCGGACGTATGTCCGCCGCTCGCGGAGTGTTAACGGTTTTCTTGTTTCGGAGAAAAATGGCAAAGAAGAATCCGCAACCGGCAAATAATCCGTTAAACATTGTTATAACATCCGTGAAAAACGTCCCTCGCCAGTTCCTTCGGCAAAAGCAGCGGGTGGACTTGGAAGAATCCGCTTTCGCCGTTAAAATCCGCAAAATTTAACACGGGGAAATTGATCATTAAATAGACAGCAGTTTGCAGACGGCAGACGGCAGCAAGAAACGATTTGAACAGGATAACAGGATTATGCAGGATTAAACAGGATTGTTTTGAGGCGGGCTTTTTCCTATCCTGTCAATCCTGAAAATCATGTAAATCCTGTTAAAATTTCTTTTTCTTGCTGCCGTCTGCAAACTGCCGTCTTTTTCACAGCCGCTCGATTTCTTCCGCCGAAAGACCGGTTGCCTCGGCAATCATCGCGACAGAAACACCCATCATTTTCAATTTCCACGCCGTCTCCGCTCTCCCTCTGGCTTCACCTCTGGCTTCACCTCTGGCTTCGCCTTCGGCGAGTCCCTCGCGGAAGGCATCCACCTTTTGGGACGCAACATCGTGCAAATACTGTTCCCGCGCGTCATCTATCGCACGCAAACGCACATCTGCATTAAATTGCTGATACGCCTTGTAAGCACTTGTCAA
This sequence comes from Planctomycetaceae bacterium, assembly GCA_031256755.1. Classification (GTDB taxonomy): domain Bacteria; phylum Planctomycetota; class Planctomycetia; order Pirellulales; family Thermoguttaceae; genus WRKP01. The sequence goes on along the minus strand of JAIRPZ010000106.1, from coordinate 5,741 downwards.
TATCGCATCGCTTTTCAATAACGTTTTCATTTCCCCCTCGCTTTTCTTGTCCGCCTCCAACGTGTGAATCGGAAAGGCTACCGCACAAACACGGAAACGTCAAGGGAAAGAAAAGACGGCAGTTTGCAGACGGCAGACCGCAGCAAGAAAGATAATGAAAAAACGGCGGGCGGAAGTAAAGACAAAACGCATCTTGGAAGTTTGGGAATGCACTAGTCCTGTGTCATTCTCATCACCGTATTGGATTCGGTGCGGCGGATGAGACGACGCAGTTCCAGCATACTCAAAACGGCTAAAACCTGATGCGCCGGCAAACCGGATTGGTTGATAATCCGGTCAATCGGTGTCGGCTCCGGCTGAATCCAAATATACACGCTCTTTTCCGTTTCATTTAATTGCAGTTCCTCATGATTCTCTTTTTGTACGGATTCTGTCTTTTTCGCCGCAGAAACCGCCGGTATATTTGACGGATTGGATACACGGATCATTGAATTTGCTGCCGGAATAGAATTCGTTACAGCAGCAGGAACAATAAATGCCGGATCTCGCATCCGAAAATACTGCACAATATCATCAGCAGATTCAACTAATACCGCACCGCTGCGAAGAAGTTGATGGCATCCTCGCGATTCCTCCTGTTGAACCGGTCCCGGCATAGCAAAAACAGGACGATTCTGTTTCAGGGCGAGTTCCGCTGTAATTAACGCACCGCTGCGCGGCGGGGCTTCAATGACCAATACGCCCAGCGACAGCCCGCTGATAATCCGGTTCCGCTGCGGAAACATTCCGCGCTGAGGCGTTTGTTCCGGTCGGTATTCACTCAAAAGCGCACCGTGCGCCGCAACTTGTTTGGCAAGATCGCCGTGTGCCGCCGGAAATAGATGCAGTAATCCGTTTCCCAATACCGCCAGCGTACGTCCGCCGGCAGACAACGCGCCGCGGTGAGCCGCACCGTCAATGCCTTCCGCCAAACCGCTGACAACCGTCAAACCTCGCTGCGATAATTCCGCACCAAGCCGTTCCGCCTGCTGCAATCCGTAAGAAGTTGCATGACGTGTTCCGACAACCGCCACCGCAAAATTGTCCGGCACTTTCCATTCTCCTTTAATGTACAAAAATGCCGGCGGATTAGGAATGCGGCGCAAATGCGGCGGATAACGAATATCGTCTTGGGAAATCAGTAAAATTTCATGCTGCCGGCATTGGTCAATCAGTTTTTTCGCTTCATCGTGCGTGCGGGCAAGCGCAATCCGCTGCGCCGCTTTGCTTCCGATGCCTTCGACTTCCTGTAATTGAGAAGGTTCCGCGGCAAGAACGGCTTCGGCATTGCCGAACTTTTGCAGCAGCCGCTGCATCAGCACCGGACCGATTCCGTCTGCAAGATTAAGCGTTAAAGAGGAAATCCATTCTTCCGGCTCCAAAAACCGCCGTCCGTGATCGGGATTCTCATTGTGCAGGGGCAGCGGCATTTCCATCCCGGACAGTTCTTATTTTTAGGGACTTTGATCGGCCGTGATTGTAATATTTCAGCTTGAAATTGTCCAGCGGGCAAACGGGAATGCTCAAAAATGATGCACGTCTGTCTGCCAATGGTCGGAAAAAACATTTATAATTTCCGTTTATGTTTTTCCGTTTTCCTTCTTCACCGGCAGCACTTTTGCGGCGGATCAATGCCCTTGAACCGCGTGTGCGGCAACTTTCCGATGCCGAAATCCGCAAAGAATCGCTGTCGCTCCGTTACCGGGCAAGATGCGGCGAGCCGCTTGCCGATCTGCTGCCGGAATCTTACGCACTGGTGCGGGAAGCCGGACAACGGACATTAAATATGCGGCATTTCGATGTGCAAATCCTCGGCGGTATTGCCCTGTTTAACCGTTCTGTTGCAGAAATGCAGACCGGCGAAGGAAAAACATTAACGGCAACGCTGCCGATGACCCTTTACGCTTTTGCCGGTAAAGGGGCCATGCTGGCAACCGCCAACGATTACCTTGCGAAACGCGATGCCGGTTGGATGCGTCCGGTTTATGCAGCCCTTGGAATGTCCGTCGGCGTAATTCAAACCGATATGCCGCCGGATCAACGCCGCAACGCTTATCATTGCGACATTACTTACGGAACCGCCAAGGAATTCGGTTTCGATTTCCTTAAAGACCGGTTATTGTTACGGAAAATCAGCGAAGGAAAGCATGACTTCATCGGTTCGCTGCTGGACGGCGGTATGGAGACGGAAGGACGGACTCCGGCGGCAATGCAGCGGGAACCGTTTTTTGCTCTTGTGGATGAAGCGGACAGCATTCTGATTGACGAAGCCAGTACGCCGCTCGTGATCAGTGCCGAACCGACAGAAAAGGAAAAACAGCAGGCAGCCGGTTTCGCTTGGGCGGCGGAAGTTGCCCCGGAATTTATCAGCGGAACCGATTACAAGTATGATCATGACAAGCGGGAAATCAATCTCACTGCCGCCGGAAGACAAAAAGTCCGTTCAAAATCGGGGGGTATCCGCCCGCTGACGGCGATCCGGCTGCAAGACCTCTACCAATTTGTACAGCGGGCGGTTCTGGTGAACCGGAATTACCGCCGTGATGAACATTATGTTGTCCGCGACGGCGAAATCGTGATTGTTGATGAATTCACCGGTCGTCTCGGCGAAGGCAGAAAATGGAAAGACGGTATTCATCAGTCCGTTGAAGCAAAAGAGCATGTCAAAATTACGTTTGAAACCGGTTCGGCGGCGAAAGTGACGGTGCAGGATTATTTCCGGCGGTTTGAACATTTGGCGGGAATGACCGGTACGGCTGTATCGGCACGGCGAGAGATACGGAAAATTTACCGCTGCCGGGTTGTCCGTGTGCCGACTCATCATCCGCCGCAGCGGATTCAACTGCCTGTGCGTATTTTTCGTAACGAAAAAGAAAAATGGGCGGCAGTGGTGCAGGAAATTATTGACATTCACCGTACCGGCAGACCGGTACTGATCGGAACGCGGACGATTGACCAATCGCTGATTTTATCGGAACTGCTGAAGCCGCACGGCATAGAGCATAACGTATTGAATGCGTATCAGATAGCGGAAGAGGCGGAGATAGTTGCAGCGGCGGGAAATTCCGGCAAGGTGACAGTTTCTACGAATATGGCGGGACGCGGCACAGACATTAAAATTACGGATGAAATCCGGCAACTCGGCGGTCTGCATGTTATTTGTACAGAAATGCATGAATCGGAGCGGATTGACCGGCAGTTGATTGGACGCTGCGGGCGGCAGGGCGATCCGGGGACATACCGGCAGTATCTTTCTTTGGACGATGAAATTCTGAAAACGGCTTTCAGGAAACGCGGGACTTATGTTCCGCCGCTTATCGGGACGGTGAGTGTCCGTCTTTTTATCAGGGCGCAGCGGAAAATTGAAACGAAAAAGTTCCGGGATCGGAAAGTGATGCTTTATCACGACAAGGAGCGGAAAAAAATACAGCGGTCGATGGGACAAGACCCTTACCTCGATGCAGCGGATTGACGGGACTCCTTGCTGTAGGAATTGAAAATGAGACAAAGGGGAGTTTTACCGCACACGGCATGACTCCTCAACATCATTTTTAATGATCCATTATCAATTTTGCAATTCTCTTGCCGGGGCGGGGCGTTCTCCTTTTTTGTACCGATTCTTGTTATAATTTCGCCGACGTGTCTGCACTGAACCTGATTTTTCCTTATGCATTCCCTTTCTGACCTTGAAATTGCCCGACGGGCAAAAACACTCCCCATCACCCGAATTGCCGAAAAATGCGGTCTCGCCCCCGGACAAATCGAATGTTTCGGGCAAAACAAAGCAAAAATCCCCTTCGATGTCCTCGAACAATGCCGGAATAAACCGGACGGCAAACTCATTCTCGTTACCGCCGTCAGTCCGACACCCGCCGGCGAAGGAAAAACAACCACCAGCATCGGTCTCGCCGATGCCCTCAACCGCATCGGGAAAAAAACAATTGTCGCTCTGCGGGAACCCTCGCTCGGTCCCTGTTTCGGCATCAAAGGCGGTGCCGCCGGCGGCGGATATGCCCAAGTCGTCCCGATGGAAGACATCAACCTCCATTTCACCGGCGACTTTCACGCCATTACCGCCGCCCATAATCTTTTGTCCGCCATGCTCGACAACCACCTCCACTTCGGCAACGTCCTCCGGTTCGATACGCGGCGGATTGTCTGGGGACGCGTTCTCGACCTGAACGACCGGGCGTTGCGTAAAGTCAATGTCGGTCTCGGCGGAATGACCGGCGGCGTGCCGAGAGAGTCCCACTTCGACATCACCGTTGCTTCGGAAATTATGGCGATTTTCTGTTTGAGTCAGTCGCCGGCGGAATTGAAAGAACGGCTCGGCAAAATCATTACCGGCTACACGCCCGAAGGAGAACCTGTCACGTGCGCACAATTAAAATGTCATGGGGCGATGGCGGCGTTGCTGAAAGATGCCCTGAAACCGAATCTGGTGCAGACATTGGAAGGCAATCCGGCACTGGTTCACGGCGGTCCCTTTGCGAACATCGCTCACGGCTGCAATTCCGTACTGGCAACGAAGTTTGCGATGCGGACGGCGGATTACACCGTGACGGAAGCCGGATTCGGGGCGGATTTGGGCGCACAGAAATTCCTCGATATTAAGTGCCGGCAGACGGGACTGAAACCGAATGCGGTGGTCATTGTGGCAACGGTGCGGGCGTTAAAATATCACGGCGGAGTTGATTTGAAGGAACTGACGTTGCCGAATCTGCAAGCCCTCGATGCCGGTTTCGCCAACCTGCGGAAACACATTGAAAACCTGCAACTTTACGGCGTGCCGGCGGTGGTGGCGGTCAATTCTTTTCCGGGCGATACTGACGAGGAAATTGCCCTGCTCGCCAAACGGAGCGGGGAACTCGGCGTGAAAGCCGCCCGTGCCGACCATTGGGCAAAGGGGGGAGCGGGAGCGGAAGAACTGGCGAAGTTGACGGCGGAAGCGGCGGAGAACAATGCGGAGGGATTCCGGTTTCTCTATCCTGACGAAATGCCGCTGCTGGAAAAGGCGGAAACAGTGGCGAAAAAGATTTACGGGGCGGACAAAATTGCGGCGGACAAAAAGGTTCGGGAAAAGTTTGAGCATTTGGAAAAACTCGGCTTCGGCAAATTGCCGGTTTGTATGGCGAAGACGCAGTATTCATTGTCGGCTGACCCGGCATTGCGGAACTGTCCGTCCGGTTTTGAGATACCGGTTCGGGACGTGAAGATTTCGGCGGGAGCGGGCTTTGCGGTGGTTTTGACCGGCGAGATGATGACGATGCCGGGGCTGTCCCGTTCCCCTGCCGCCGAAAGAATCGACATTGACGAAGCCGGACAGATTACGGGATTGTTTTAGGGCTTGTTTTCGGTACGGCGGCGGCATGCGGCGGGACAGGGGGCTGATGCGGAAATCTTTCCGGCGGCACCGAATCGCCGGAAATCTGCACCGAATCGCCGGAAATCTGCACTGAATCGCCGGAAATCCGCACTGAATCGCCGGAAATCTGCACCGAATCGCCGGCAGGCGGATGAAAATTGGGACAGAATTCTTATGATTTCGGGGCAGAAGAAGAGGATTATGTATGGTCCTAAACGGATGCTTGCAACTCTTTTTTGTACCGGAAATTCTTTCAACGGCGTTTTTGCCGCGCTGTTAAACGAGTATTCTCCGGCAATCATCATTGGACGGACTCCTTTAACCACGTTTTCGGAAT
>JAIRPZ010000032.1 GCA_031256755.1 Planctomycetaceae bacterium | reverse complement strand
CGCTGATCCGCATCAGATAAGACGGAAAACGCAAGCCCGCCGCCCGGCGGATTGTTCGCCGAACCGCTCATCGTTAATAATTGCTGCTGCGTTGTCTGCAAAAGTGTTTTTTGGACGGTATCAGTCATCCGAATTCGGGAAGCAAACGCGGCCAGCACTGCATACGCCTGTTCCATGTCGCCGAGTCCCGCTTTGGAAAGTGCCAATACCGAACACGCTTTGGCAAATGTGTTGTCGTCAAACTTGCCTTCCGCACCGGTGATGTTGTAGTAAATGCTGTATTGTTTCGGCGTAACGGTTTGATTGTAATAGCCGGTCAAAATCTGTTCGAGTTGCTGCGCTGCGCCGGCATAGTTTTTACTGTCGTACATCTGCATTGCCCGCCAGAATTTGTCCAAATCCGTACCATCCGTGATCGGTGCAAAAGCCGTTAATCCGTTATTCGGGGGCTGATTCGGAGACCACTGCCCGTTGTTTGATCCGTTATGCGCCGTGTTGTCTGACGGACGGTTCGGACGATGCCCCGTGCCGCCGGAACCCGGCGGGCGGGTGATTCCCGTTCCCCAGCCGCCCTGCTCAATACTCGCTAACTGGGCAGATGTATCGGTGCAAATCGTTGTTAAAACGGTTTTATCCGAACCCGATGCCTGCTTCTGCATTTCGGCAAGCATCGCATTGGCTTTCGCGGTTTCGCCGTTCCGTGCGTAGGCCTGCGTCAGCAAGGAATAAGCACGGTATTGAGCAACTTCGCCTAACTTATTCACACCGGCAATCGGCAATGATGCATACGTTAACGTCATACGCCCGGCAGCGGCATCAAACTGCGGTGCCAAAACCGATTCCAAGAGCGTAATGGTGGATTTCCAATCCCGTTGATCAAACAGAAAAACCGATTTCAGCAGGGCAATTTCGTCACGGTAAGCGGCGGTTGCGGTCCGCTCAGCATCGGTTAAAGCCGTTTTTGCTTCCTCGTTTTTTTTTAACCCGTAGAGCATGCGGACTTTCATCAGTTTATCGTCCGTTGATGGGGGCGAAATCAGCGTCAGCGTTTGCAACGCTCCGTCAAAATCGTTGAGACGGCCTTTGCATCGGGCGATCACCCGATAGGCATCGGCAAAGGACGCACTTGCCGGATATTTCCGCTGAAATTCGGCGAATGCCGCAACGGACTCCTGAAATGCGCCGCGTTCAAACAGAGCCACGCCCCACTGATACGCGGCCTGTTCAGCAGCGGCGGGCGAGTTGCTGTTCATGAGTTGCTGATAAATGGCATCGGCTTCGGTTTGCTTTCCGAGTTTATTTTTTGCCCATGCGAGACCGAGTTTGTTTTCGACGGCTTTGGCACCGTCAGGAAAAATACGGTCTGTTTGAGCAAAGTACCATTCGGCTTCTTGGGCGGCATTGTTCCGCATAGCAATATCGCCGAGATAATAGAGAACGAATTGCAGATTTGTATCGTGCGGCAGTTTTTCGACAAACTCTTCGAGCCGGGGTTTTGCCGTTTCGTACTGTCCCTGAATATAAAGAATATCGGCAAGACGAAAGAGAGCAACTTTGGCGTATTGATCATTCAATCCGAGGGCGGTGAGGCGGCTGTAATAACTTTCGGCGAGGGAATAGCGTTTGAGAAACATCAGGGATTCGGCAAGATAAAACGTTGCCGCACTTGCCTGTGTGTTTGCCGGAAACCGTGTGAGAAAAGCGTCAAAGCCGCTTCGGGCGGCTTCGTACTGTTTGCTGTCGAATTGTGCTTTTGCCGCATTGAATTGATTGGACGCTTCGTCGGCAAAAACGGCGCGGGTGCTGCCGGCTGCGCCGGCAAACAGCAAGGCGAAAAATAAGGGAAAGGTGATCCGGTTCATGGCAAAAAGTTAATTTCGGACGGCGGAGTGTAGCGAATAGACGCGAAACGGACAAGAGCAAAATTCCGGCACACACAAACATGAAAACATTCACAAGGATAACATCAATGCCTGAAATCATTTCCGGTGCAGCAGGTTTAACAACATATCTGTTATAATCGCCGAATAAACAGCACGCATTGATAACGTCCATCAAATAAGTTTTCCGTTATGCCGACCATTCGCTCTTTATCGCAAAGTATGATCAACAAAATCGCTGCCGGCGAAGTCATCGAAAGACCGGCAAGCGTCATCAAAGAACTGGTCGAAAATTCCCTCGATGCCGGAGCCAGCCGCATTGACGTGTCTGTCGAAAACGGCGGTGCCGATCTGATCCGTATCGCCGACAACGGCTGCGGAATCGAACCGGACCAACTGAAACTCGCCGTCTCTCCCCACGCCACCAGCAAACTCGCGGATGCCGAAGACCTGTTCCGCGTGCAAACCTTCGGTTTCCGCGGCGAAGCCCTCGCTTCCGTTGCCGAAATCAGTCAATTCACCCTCAAAAGCCGCACCGCCGGCAATACTGACGGCGCAGTCATTCACAGCAACGGCGGCGAACATTCCGAAATGACACCGTGCGGTTTGCCTATCGGAACACAGATAGAAGTCAAAAACCTGTTCTTCAACACGCCGGTACGCCGCCGGTATATGAAATCCGCCGCCACCGAATTCGGACATATTTCCGAAACGTTTGTCCGGCTTGTTTTGCCGCATCCGTCCATTCATTTTACCCTCAAACACAATGGACGCACCCTTCACGAATTGCCGCCGACCAGCGATCCCGTCTCCCGAATCCGGCAACTTTTCGGCGAAGAAGCGGCGAAAGATTTGATCCCCGTCGAAAGTCCGCCGTCCGCCGCCGTCAAAGTAAGCGGGTTTGTGTCCCATCCGAATCAGAGCCGACCGAATAACCGGATGCAGTATTTTTTTCTCAATCACCGGTTCATCCGCGACCGGTCATTGCAGCATGCATTAAACGAGGCGTATCGCGGCTTGCTGCTCGGCAACCGCTTCCCGCTGGCGTTTCTGCAAATCGAATTGCCGCCGGATATGTTCGATGTCAACGTGCATCCGACCAAGATGGAAGTTCGGTTTTTGGACACCAATCGGGTCTATTCCGGTTTTTTAAGTGCGATTCGGGAAAAGTTTTTGACCAGCGACTTGCGGGGAAAATTTACAAGCGGAGGACAAGCGTCCCCCGCAACGGACATTTCCCCCGATGATCCGCGCAAGGCACTGGACGATTCAGCCGCCGTTAAAACACGGGCGGCAGCGGACGACTGGCTTGCCAAGTTGCCCGCACAAGTATCTCCGCAAGATCAGGACAGCACGAATCGCCCGTTTCGCCCGCCGTTGAACACTTCTTTTCGGGACAATCTCTCGATTCACCGCTTGCCGGTGCGCCCGGACATTTTCCGCAGCCGCACGCAAGACGGGGACGGCAGCGGCATAAGTCCTCCCGATCCGGTGCCGGTGTACAGAGGAGAAGTCTCCGACCGCGCCGCCTTTTCGCCGAAAGGAAACCTCATTGTTCAAATGCTGAACCGCTATCTTGTGATGGAAACGGAAACCGGCATCGCCATGATTGATCAGCACGCCCTGCACGAGCGGATTTTGTACGAAAAACTGAAGTCCGCTCTGGATACCTGCCGGCAGACAGCGGACACCGTTCCGCCCCGTTTGGAATCGCAGCGGATTCTTGTACCGGTGCCTGCTGATCTTGCCCCGAATGAATTGTCCTGTGTGCTGGAAAACATTCCTTTTTTCCAAACGCTCGGTTTGACAGTTGAACCTTTCGGCGGCAGTACCGTATTGATTTCGGCAATTCCGGCAATGCTGGCAAATATACCGCCGATGGAAATTCTGCTGTCGCTGGTCGAACCGATTTTGTCGGCAGGAAAAAAATTGGAGCCGGCGGAATTACTGGAAGAAATGCTGCACAGTATGGCATGCAAGGCGGCAGTGAAAGCGGGCGATAAAATCAGTTCCGAATCGATGCGGGAATTAGTCGCATTGGCTGAAAAGGAAATCAACTCGCATCACTGTCCTCACGGCAGACCTTCCACGCTTGTCTTTTCGCGGGAAGAAATTGATAAAATGTTCCGAAGAATTTAGTCTTCAATATGACTGATAAAGAAGAGAAACGCAGATGACGGATCATAGATATTTTATGGAATTGGCGTTGCGGGAGGCCGAGGCGGCGGCTGCCGAAAACGAAGTGCCGGTGGGTGCGGTGATTGTTCATCGGGATCGCGGGATCATTGCTTCGGATCATAACCGCCGGGAACAACTCCGCGATCCGACAGCCCATGCGGAAATGCTGGCGATAACTCAAGCCGCGGAATCCGTCGGTTCGTGGCGGCTCGACTTTTGCACGCTTTATGTAACGCTGGAACCTTGTGTGATGTGTGCCGGTGCGATTTTGCAGGCCCGGATTCCGGCGGTGGTTTTCGGTGCGGCAGACCCGAAAGCCGGTGCGGTGCAGTCCCTTTTTGAATTGCTTAACGACAAACGGCTGAATCACCGGAGTTCGGTCATTTCCGGGATTCTTGCGGAACAATGCGGACACATTTTAAGCCGTTTTTTTCAGCAGCAGCGGTCGTTAGGAAAAAAATAGAGACATTCATCGGACAAAAGGATGACCGCAACCCTCCTCCTGCGGTTTTTCAAACACGCAGCGAGGCGGTTTGCCCCGCTCTTTGCCGAAGCGGAAATTGTGGTAGAATAGGAGAAGTCGAAACCTTTTACAGCAATTTGTTGATATGCCGTCCAAAGATGATATTTTCGCCGGAGTCCGGGAA